>JBDTTC010000021.1:0-9000 GCA_039930825.1 Arenimonas sp. | reverse complement strand
TGCAGCGCGATCTGCATACCTTGAAAGGCGGCGCTCGCATGTCCGGTATTTTCCCGGTCGGCGAACTCGGCCACACGATGGAATCCTTACTTGAAGCCGTTGCCGAAGGCCGCGTACCGCTTGATAACACGGGCGTCGTAGTGCTGGAGCGTGGTTTTGATCGCTTGCACAGCATGGTTACTCGTGTAGGTGAGCGTAAAGCCTTGGCTATGCCGAGCAACCTGATTGCTCAGTTTGAGACACTGGCGCTGGGCCAGACTCTTGAAGTTGCCTCTGAAGTCGAAACTACGACGGCACCGGAAATTACTCAGGTTGTCAGCGAAGCAGCACCAATTTCCGAAGACGCATCCGTTGCTCCTGCAGCTGTAGTGCCGGTAGCAAAAACCGCACCAGCTGTACTCAAGCCATTGTCGGCTCCAACCGAAGCTTTTGCCGACGAAGACGACGGTTCTGGCGTTCGAGCACCGCAGGAACAAGTGCGTATCCGCGCCGACTTGCTCGATAAGTTGGTGAACTACGCCGGTGAAGTTGCAATTTATCGTGCCCGACTGGAACAACAATTGGGTGCATTCCGTGGTGCTCTTGGCGAGTTGGGTCAAACAACGACTCGTTTGCGTGAGCAGTTACGTCGTCTCGAAATTGAAACGGAAGCACAAATCGTCGCCCGTTATCAGCGTGAAGGTGAAGACACCGGTGAAACTTTCGATCCGCTAGAACTCGATCGTTTCACCACACAGCAACAATTGTCGCGTTCGCTGTCGGAATCCGCCAACGATCTGATCAATCTGGAAACCACGCTTGACGATTTAACCCGTCAATACGAAACCCTGTTGCTGCAACAAGCGCGAGTCAGTTCGGATCTGCAAGAAGGTCTGATGCGTACCCGCATGGTGCCGTTCGATGCATTGGTGCCTCGTTTGCGCCGTGTGTTGCGTCAGGCGGCGACAGATACTGGCAAGCAAGTGCAGTTGAAAGTGGACGGTGCTTCAGGCGAAATGGATCGTAACGTTCTTGAGCGCATGACCGCCCCGCTTGAACACATGTTACGCAACTCGATGGCTCACGGACTGGAAATGCCGGCCGATCGTCGCAAGGCGAAAAAAACCGAAGAAGGCACCGTCCGTATTGTGGTGCAACGCGAAGGTTCAGAAGTTGTACTGAAAATTATTGACGATGGTCGTGGTTTGAATAAACAAGCCATTCGCAGCAAAGCGATAGAGCGTGGTCTGCTTGCTGCCGATGCGGAGATTTCCGATTCGGCCTTGTATGCGATGATTTTGGAAACCGGCTTCTCGACGGCGGAAACCGTCAGCCGTCTGTCCGGACGTGGCGTTGGTATGGATGTGGTTTACAGTGAAATTCGCCAGCTCGGCGGCACATTGCAAATCAACTCCGACGAGGGCAAAGGCAGCGAATTCATTATCCGTCTGCCATTTACACTCGCTGTTACTCAAGCGGTATTCGTGAAAATCGGTGAAACCAGTTTCGCGGTGCCAATTGCTTCCGTGCAGGGTGTAGGCCGTATTGGACGTACCGATCTTGATACGCAGTTAGCCAGCGAGAATCCGGTGTTCGCTTATGCCGGCGAAGACTATGCCATTCACGATCTTGGCCGTCTGATTGGTCACGGTACCGCGAAGGCAGTCGATAGCTTGCAAATGCCATTGTTGCTTGCACGTTCTGGTGATTTGCGCGCTGCGATTTGCGTTGACCAGGTAATGGGCAGTCGCGAAATCGTGGTGAAACCGGTCGGTCCGCAAGTCAACTCGATTCCCGGTATCTTCGGCGCTACCATCATGGGCGATGGCCGGGTAGTGATGATTCTCGACGTAGCACCTCTGGTGCGTCGCTTCAACGTCATTCGTCGCGAAGATGCTCCTGTAATTCCAGTGGCAGCGCCAGAAGTCAAACGTATTCCTGCCGTCATGGTCGTGGATGATTCCATCACCATGCGCAAGGTTACTGGCCGTGTACTGGAACGAAATAATTTTGAAGTGCTTACCGCTAAAGATGGCGTTGATGCGGTCGAAAAAATGGCTGAGCGCGCGCCAGATCTCGTATTGCTCGATATTGAAATGCCGCGCATGGACGGTTACGAAGTGGCGCAGCACATGCGTTCGGATCCCCGCCTGAAAGACGTGCCGATTATCATGATTACCTCGCGCACCGGCGACAAGCATCGTCAGCGTGCGATGGATATCGGTGTTGACCGTTATCTCGGCAAGCCCTATCAGGAAAACGAATTAATGCGTAATGTGTTTGAAATTCTTGGCATGGAGCCGGTCAATGGCTGATGCAGGCGTACGCGTTGCTCTTTTGGCCAGGGCGGGTGAATCCCGCAATCAACTCCGCACTGCCTTGCAGGATTTAGGTGCGGATTTGGTGTGCGAAGGTGATCCATCGGAACTGAGTCCGAATGCAGTTACCGAGCTGAATCCAAAAGTGATGGTAGTCAGTCTGGAGCCCACGATTGAAGCGGCTCTGGACAAGTTCGACGAACTGCTAGGTAGTTCGAATATCGAAGTCGTTTACGATGACGCGGAAGTGAGCGGAAAGCTGGAAGGTTGGGATTTAAACCGCTGGGCTAGACACCTTGCCGCGAAAATAATTGGCACAGATCTTATGCCGCCGGTGCCAACTGGTTCAGAGATGGCTGCGCAAGACGAATGGCAACCACAACCAGGTGCGCCAGAAACGCCAGCACAGGCGATGGCAGACGCCAAGCTGGAAGATTACCTGCACGATACGCAATCGCTTGCGACTGATGTTCCGGTTAATGAAAGTTATTCCGATGCATTGCAACGCGATGTTCCGGAACTTCAGGTTGAAGCAGAGCTCGAAACTAGCCTTGACGTAAATCTGAACGATCTTGAACACGCGATGCGCTTGAATATCGCCGATGACAACCACGATGAATTGCCGACAACAAAAGTAGAACTCGAAAACAGGGCTCCCGCTGTTGATGAAATGGAATTATCCGACTTTGACGGTTTTATCTCGACGGAAGCTGCAGCAAACGCTGCAGCTCAAATTGGTAGTGATTTCATCGAGCAGGATGCAAGTGAAGAATTTCTTGTCGAAGATTTCACCGCACCCGTTTTGCCTGTTGCAGAACCCTTGTCGGCCGACCAGGATGCCGAGTTCATCGATTTCGACAATTCGCAAGCCGGAATGCCAACTGCAGAAGTTGAACAGCCTGCTATTTCAATAAGCGATGACGACTTCATCAGCTTTGACGATTCACAAGCCGAGATAAAGGACGAAATCAGCCTCGGCGATGACGCTGATTTTGATATCGATCTTACTGCGCTGGAAAGCGGCGAAGTTTCAACCCTTGCCAGTGAGCACGCGTCGCTCGATTTCGAAGACACTATTGACACCTTAGGCGATTTTAAAGCGAGCGAACAGCCCGTTGTTTTTGCCAAATATCAATCTGATGATACCGTCGAAATGAGCAGCAGCATGGATGACGATGTTGCGGCGCTAGCCGCGCAGCTGGACGAATTCGAGAAAAACGACAATCGCGCCGTCGCAAAAAACATGGATTTCGGAAATTTCCAGGATGATGCGCCGAGCACAAACTCCGTACAGCAATCAACAACGGGCACGGGCGCTGGATCGACAGAGCAGGCGGCCGGAGAGATGCCGAAATTTGATGCATCCACATTGACATTGCTGGATATGGATGCGGAAATTCCAGGCCAGGCAGCGCAAAAAGCTGCTGCTGCGAGTAACTTATTGAAGAAAAATAAATTCGTGCTTGAAGCCGTTGAAGGCGAAGAGCAGGCTGAGAAACCCTTGTCCGATGTAGGCGCCGTTTTGATTCTTGCGGGTATGGGCGGTCCGGACGCAGTACGCCAGCTTTTAAAAGCACTGCCTGAAACATTGAACGTACCGGTATTGCTGTATCAACATCTAGAAGTCGGCAAGCACGATCGTTTAGTCGCCCAGTTGCAGAAAGTCAGTAATTTGCCAGTTTATCTTGCGGTTCAAGGTCAAACCGCCGAGCCCGGTCATGTTGCCGTTATTCCGGTTGGCGTGGGCCTGGATCTGATCGGTGAGGAATTGTTTTTCGGCGGTGCAGATAGTCAGCAGGAATTGGTCTCCACACTACCGGCAAAACACAGCGTTGTTATCGTCTTGAGTGGCGCGGCCTATGAAACAGCGGCGGAAGCTGCTTATGTGCAAAGTCAGGGTGGACTCGCCTTGGCACAGGACCCGACGAATTGTTTTGAACCGGCGGCGGCGGAAGCCTTGGTAAAACTCGGTGGAAAGACGGCAGATATTCCGGAGCTCGCAGGTCTCGTGCTTGAATATTTCAAACGATAAATTTTTCGGAGTTGCATTATGAGCACAGTAAAACAAGCCGATGTTCGAGGCGTTTTAATCAGCGTCACAGAAGGTCGCATTCTGCTGCCCAATGCGAATATTGCCGAGATCATCACCTTCTCTGAACCAGAACCGGTCGAGAATGCACCCGATTGGTTGCTCGGACGTGTTCGCTGGCGTGGTTGGCGTTTGCCGTTAATGTCGTTCTCCATGTTTGCCGGTTGGGGCAAGGAAGCGGGGACTTTCGGCACCAAGGTCGCTGTGCTTAAAGCACTCGGCAACAATCCGAAATTACCTTATTTTGCCGTGCTGTCCAGCGGCTTCCCGCGATTGGTGACGGTAAGTACGACCAACTTGCAGGAAGTGCACGATATCAAGGAACTGCCGCTCGGCATTTATTCCAAAGTGATGTTGAATGATGACGCCGCCATTGTGCCGGACATGTTGTCGGTTGAATTGATGCTTGATAAAGCACTGAACCAGGCCGCATAGTTTTATTTCACGGGGTGCGTTCGCGCCCCGAGCTGGCCGACAATAGTTTTTATTTGCCAACGATTCTGGATAGTGCAGTTCCTGCGGCCAGAAAAAATTGTCTCAGGCTGCCCCGGTAGTACCAGGCAAATCCGCACGATATATAAAGTACAAGTGATGCAAGAAAATTAACGTCACGCATTTGTGCGAGGGCTTCCGGATTCCTGTAGCTCCAATAGAGCCAATAACAGCCATCGACGGTAAACCAGGAAAAAAACAGCATCAACGGAAAATATTTCCACCGACGTTCGACCAGAACCCGCAAACTCCATGATGCGGTAAGGTAGGCAAAAAACGCCATGATGAAACAAATTGGAATATCCCAATCCGGTGCCTTGTAATAAAACGAACCCGACACAAGTAAAACCAGTCCGGAAAAAAGGCTGAATAATTTCCACGGCCTTTGGTACTCGACTAGCTGATTTCCAAACTCGTCTTTAAGGCTCATTGATAATAATCTGTATGTCGTAAGCAATTCATTTCACTGCTTGCCGGATCGAGTTAGTGCGAAAATGCTACGCCAGTCGCCATTGTTGCTGGTAATGCCAGCCATTACGTCGGAGTTGTCAGCAAGCAGCAATTTGTATTTATCCAGGCCTAAAATATCGTCCGGATCGGTTTTGCTGATGCCTTCAAACATAAGTACGCGACTATCAGGGTCGTAGGTGCCGCTAATGAATTCGGTTCCAGTCTTGCCGAGTTTGGATTGCTCCTCGGCACGGGGCGATTGTTTCAACGTCCATTGAATCTTCCCGAGAATGCTGCCATCACCGGCGGCTGTAAGTTGCATATCGGCGACATAGCTATACCCGCCCGCATTGCTCCATTTGCCCTGCCAGCTACCGACAAAATCAGGCTGCCCCTGTGCGATTAAAAAAGTGGTGCTTAATATAAGCGCAAGCAAGATTA
Source organism: Arenimonas sp. (assembly GCA_039930825.1). Taxonomy (GTDB): domain Bacteria; phylum Pseudomonadota; class Gammaproteobacteria; order Xanthomonadales; family Xanthomonadaceae; genus Arenimonas. The sequence goes on along the minus strand of JBDTTC010000021.1, from coordinate 3,231 downwards.
ATACCATTGGCAGGAATATCTTTTTCATGTGATCTCCAGATAAGTAATATTCATATGCTTAGCTACTAATATTGACCGGAGTTGCAAGCTGATAAATGCACGCATCAAATTCGCCCCCAGCTGCAGCCTTCGGGATAAATAGAAACTCCAAGTGTATAAACACGATCAGTAAAATGTTGCACCAGGCAGTCGACTAGTGTTTTCAGAAAGAGGGTCTCATCCTCGAATGTATCAGCTGGCAAGCAGCCCTGCTCGTAGCCAAAAACAATCTCCCATTGACCGGAAGCAGACCGGCTTATTGTCGGTGTTTGCTGGAAGTCACTGGCATGAGCCCTGCCGATCCATTCTTCGGCGGGAGCACCCTCGACCCGATAAATTCGCCACTCTGGATCTAAAGGTTGGAAACAGACGGACTCATCGAAATAGACATCACACGTATCGTATATTTCGACGAGCTCTTCGATTTCCATTGGATCACCGACAGAGCGCTCCCTGATAAGGATGTGACTCAAGCCGTGCTCATCCAGCAAGCATCGGAGTTTGGGAAGCAGTATTTGCCATGCCGGGTGAATCATCGGTCTTGATCCTTATGCCAGACTAAATTGCTTTGCAGGACTCATCATTAATGGCGGCAATTCGGTGGTAAATTTTTATCGGGTTTTGATCCCGTACATTTCCAGCTCAATACACCGGCATTAAAAGTGGGCTCGAGCACGATTATCTGACCATGTTTGGCACTACGGAACACGATGGTGCCGTCGGATACTACTTTCAAATAATCTGCCAATGGAACCGGCTGCGACTGTGCAGGAGGCATCTGTAAATCCCCGGCACCCACGGTTGTATGTTTCGATAAAATGTTTTCGGCGATTTTTGCCTGCAATCCATTCATTGATTGCAAAGTATCCGCTAAGCTGCCGCGCGCCGCATAGTCGCCATAGGAAGCAACTGCAAACATTGTCAGCAATGCCGCCAGAAAAAAGCCTGCAAATCCAAGAAGAAAACAGCGCATGGGAGCGCTCCTCTTTAAGTAGAAGCTTGTGATAGTTCGCCAGCAATACGGTGACTGAAACACACTATACGCCGTAGTTTCACTAATTCAGTCTGCGCGCTTCAGTTCCAATATATTTATTGCCTTGTCGGTACAAGCCATCCGCGATAGCGGACGATCAGTCCGAGCAGTGGATGTGCCACTTCGATGTGGAAATTAAACCGGCCGGCTTCGGAGAATTCAAAGGAATTCCCGCCAGGCGCCAAAGCTCTGGGCATGTGTATTCCCAGGAAATACCAATCGCGGACCATGAACATTAATTTTCCGTCCCGGATGACCAGCGCCAGATCGAATGCAAAAGGCCCGAAGCGTTCGGATAGCAGTCCGGTTGTACTGCCATGCGTTTGGGTACTACAAAATGATTTGTGCCCGAATGTGCGTTGCCAGAGCTCGACATTGCCGCAGGATTTAAAAGACACCGTGACCGGAATGTTCTTAGCAGGCCTGGGAAAACCAAACAGGGTTGCAATCAGCCCAGGCAGTAAGCCTTTGCCTCGTTCCACACAGGCCTCACCGCTTGCGTTTAAATCGCCTGCGCTGGCATGTATTTCCTGTAATTCTTTCGGCAGCAAATGCCAACCGTTTCCCAAGGTTTTTTGATATAGAGAATGCGATTTTGTCTGCGCCGAAAGTTCGCGGATGCCAGTATGAATATCGCGAGTTTTCAACAGGGCTTCATAATCGCCCAGATCCAAATCATCGACACAGGCGCGAGCCCCGGCTCTTGGTTTAATGCTTTGCAGGCTGCGTCTAATAATTCCTTCAATCGCCATGGAAGGAATATACGGACCATTGTCGCCCTCGGCGACAAGATGCCAGGAGCGTTCAATTATCTCGCCGTGCCCTTGTGTTCCACGGACGGAAATAAACATTCCACCGCGATGCTCACCCCAGCGAAACGTACGCGAAACGAAATGGAAAAGTGAAGCAAGCGGCGACAAGGTCGGCAATAGGCGCAGGCGTACCAGCCAAGCAAGCCAGCGAAATGCGGTATGGAAAATAGCCGGCTCGGGCGCCGCTCCCATCCACATTGAGTCTAGATCCGGCCAGAATTTCGGTAGCAGGCTAATGTCGGGAACGTCCATCAAAGAAAAGCATCTACGCCGCAGAGGCAGATAAGCTGGCGGCGCAATGGTGTAGTCGAATGAGTCCGTTAACGCGTAACTTTTAACGCGGCGTCCGCCGCGAACAATTTCTACCGGTTTTCCGGCGTAGCCGGCAATCGCGCGCAATACGTTCAAGCCAACGCCGGCATAGGGTGAAGGCGCGATGCCGCCTTTAATATCCGTCACTTTATCCATATCGAAAGCAAGTTGCCGGATGGCAGCGGCAGATAAAACGGGAAAGGTGCTGACGCCCGACAATACAAATAAATTTCGCGCTCGAGCTTCCGCATCGAATTGGTCTATACCGTTTACAAACTGTACGCCGTCGGCAAGATCCATGTAGTTGGCGTTGTGCTTGAGACAGGCTTTTACAACTCGATAGGGGTCGTCGCCGTATAACTGGAACGGGCCGGTGGCATCGACGACTAGATCGGGTTTGATCGCGCTTATTTGTTTGTCGACATCGGCATCGCGGTCAAATGCCAATGGTCGTTTCTTCGCGCCAGCAGGAAGCTTGCCGATGAACTTGCTTGCCTTTTCTTCAGAGCGACCTGCAATCAATAGTGTCAGTGCCTCAACTTCGGAAAGCAGCTCCGCGAGACGGCCACCAAATGTTCCGTAGCCACCGATAATAAGAATTTTCATTTTGGGATGATGACATTTTTTGTTGCTTGGATTACTTCCAGTCCCCGCACAATACATTCAATGCAGCAATCGCGGCCGGTCCGGCGGTTTCGGTACGTAAAATTCTCGGCCCCATCCGCAGTCCCTGAAAGCCACCGGCCTTGAGCGTGGCAAGATCACGTTCGCTGAAGCCGCCTTCCGGTCCAATGGCTAAGGTAACGGCAATAGGCTTGGTGCCGGCCAGGTCGGAAAAACCAAATACACCCTGCGGATCGAGCGCAAATTTATTGAAATTTTTATCGTGTTGCGGCCAATGCGAAAGCGGGCAGGGCTCGACAATTTCAGGCAGCCGTGCACGACCGGATTGTTCGCAGGCCGATGCAACAACGCCCAGCCAGTGATTCATTTTTTTATCTGCCTGCCGTATTCGTCCGGCATCCGCCGATGCGG
>JBDTTC010000020.1:0-5289 GCA_039930825.1 Arenimonas sp. | reverse complement strand
AACTGGTTTCTATCCAGATCCAATTCGCCTTCCAGCCAGACATAGCGCTCACGGGTGCAAACTTCTTTCGCCAAATCCATGCCTTTAAGGCCGGGAAATTTACGGGCTGCTTCAATTGCCTTATCAACATCGATATCACCGGCCATCAATGCGCCGTTTTGCGAACCGCGATCACGTAATAAACGGGTCAATTTACGAGTATCGATATCGGCAATGGCAACCACACCGCGCGCGGCACACCACTCCGGCAGCGCTACTTGATGACGCCAATTGCTGGGACGGCGTGGCACATCACGCACGATCAGACCCGAAGCAAATACTTCGCCAGCTTCATCGTCTTGCGAGGTAAAACCGGTATTGCCGATATGCGGATAGGTCAGCGTAATTAGCTGCTGCGCATAAGAGGGATCGGTAATGATTTCCTGATAGCCGGTCAGCGCGGTATTGAATACCACTTCACCGACGGATAAGCCGGTTGCGCCTACGGAAATGCCCTCGAATACGGTGCCGTCTTCGAGTGCAAGAATGGCGGTTTGAATCACGGGAGCTCGCCTTTGGTTGGTTGAACCACTTCGGGCGCCAAGCTGCAGCAGCCCGCAGATAGGGCAAGGGCCAAATCTGTTTGAACAAAAGGGGTTCAGGCGAGCGAGAATTTTAACGGCGCGGGCGCCTTATGTCCATTGAAAAAACCGGAATATGTTTAGAATGCCGGATGACAGCATTCTCTCCGGTGTGGGTGCACACCCTTCTTGAAGTACTCGCCTACACCCTGGGAACCCAGACTTTCCTCTGGCAGCGAAGGCGTTTGGGGCTTAGCAGCTTGCAGGACAAGGACCAGACGCTTTGGGTCATTGTTGGCGCGGCGCTAGGCGCGGCCTTGGGATCGAAATTGGCGTTTTGGCTTGATGATCCTGCCATTGCTTTCTCAAACTTCCCTGATTGGCGTCATTTACTGGAAGGGAAATCCATTGTTGGTGGCTTGCTTGGCGGTTTGATCGGTGTCGAAACCTGCAAAAAGCTGGTCGGACAAACCCACTCCACCGGCGATGCCTTCGTTTTGCCGCTTGCCGTTGGCATGTGCATAGGCCGGATCGGCTGTTTTCTAGCCGGCTTAGCAGACCACACCTATGGTAATGCGACCTCAATGCCCTGGGGAATTGATTTTGGTGATGGCATAGCTCGGCACCCAACTCAGCTGTATGAAATTATTTTCATCCTCATTTGGACCACCGTGATTCTCAAACGAAAACAGCGCTGCAGCCAGACCGGTGATTGCTTTCGAATGTATCTTGCAGGCTATTTATTGTTCCGCTTGATCATCGAGTTCATTAAACCAATACCGATGGTCTATCCGCTGTCGCTTTCGGGTATTCAATGGCTATGTGTGTTCGGCTTGGCCTACTATGCAAAACATCTGCCTCGATTAACCCGGGAGTTTTTGTGGGACACAAAGTAAGGCCCTATCTTTATTACGACAATGCCGTCTCCATCTGCAGCACGTGTCTTCGTCGCGTCGAAGCCAGCATCCTTATCAAAGACGAACAGGTTTTCATGGAGAAATGGTGTCCCGAGCATGGTCGTGAACGAGTATTGATTGCCGATGATGCTACCTACTACCGAATGGCTCGCGAACGTTTTATCAAAGCACCTGAACTACCCGAACGTTTCAACACTGAACGCCATTGGGGCTGCCCTTACGATTGCGGTCTCTGCCCCGAGCATATGCAACACAGCTGCTTAACGCTGATTGAAATTACCGACCACTGCAATCTGCGCTGCCCGATTTGCTATGCCGATTCTGGCCCGCATCGTCCCGGCTTCCGCGACATGGTGACTATCGAAAAAATGCTCGATGCCGTTGTCGCCAATGAAGGCGAGCCGGATGTTGTGCAAATTTCCGGCGGTGAGCCAACTATTCACCCACAATTTTTTGAAATTCTTGATGCTGCCAAACGCAGACCCATTCGCCACTTGATGGTGAACACCAATGGCTTGCGAATTGCCAAAGATCTCGAATTCGTGGAACGCCTGGCGACTTACATGCCCGGTTTCGAGTTGTATCTGCAATTCGATTCTTTGCGTGATGAAGTGTCACAGGAACTGCGTGGCGCCAAGCTTCGTGATATTCGTCTTCGTGCGCTTGAAAATCTTAACAAGTACGATATTTCGACAACACTCGTGGTCACAGTCAAAAAAGGGCTTAACGATCACGAGCTCGGAGAAATGATCGATTTCGCGCTGACCCAGCCCTGTGTTCGTGGCGTTACGTTTCAACCCATTCAACATGCAGGCCGTGCGGAAAATTTCGATCCCGCGAAAAATCGTCTTACGCTGACCGAGGTGCGCCGCCGAATTATCGAGCAAAGCAGTCACTTCAAAGCTGAAGATATTATTCCAGTGCCCTGTAATCCCGACTGTCTGGCAATGGGCTATGCCTTGAAACTGGGTGAAACCGTAGTGCCGCTGACGGGACTGATTCCCCACGAAACGCTGATCAACGCTGGCCGCAACACGATTGTAGTCGAACGCGATGAAGCCATACGCGAGCAAGTATTCAAGCTATTCGCGACCAATCAATCACCAGAAGGCCAGGCGTGTTCCTTATCCGATTTATTATGTTGTTTGCCACAAGTCCAAGCGCCTGCGGAACTTGGCTATAAGAATGTGTTCCGTGTTCTAATCATGGCATTTATCGATGCACATAGTTTCGATTTGCGTGCGGTCAAGAAATCCTGCGTGCATATTGCACAGCCTGATGGAAAGATCATTCCATTCGATACCTTCAATCTTTTTTATCGTGACGATAAAGCGGCTTATCTGGAAAAACTGAGAGCTGAAATCAGGGCCCCGAAGGAATAACTTATGCCGGGTAACATGCAAAGGCAAGGCTCTTCTGAATCGCAAACCGGTCAGCAAACTAAAAACAATGGCTCGGTATTCCTGGGGTTTACACTGTCAGTGTTTATTTTGGGCGGTGGTTACGGATTGATTTATTTCCTGAACCGCGTGCACGCCGATTCGGGGACATCATTACTGACTCACGGTCCCTCCAAATTCCTTTTGGCTATCCCTGCTTTTGTATTTATTGTCGTCTGCGGGTGGCTAATCAATCAAAAAAGAGGTCGCTCGTTGATGGGCATGATGATTGGCGTGGCATTGGCAGGTCTTTTATTCGTAGCCATGTTAGTGTTGTTGATGGCTGCATGCTTTGGTCTGCTCTGAACGAAATTTTTCTGGACAGCGAGTTCTTTACCATGAACGATCCAAACAATAATCCTTATCCTGACTCAAGCACTATACCAGCCAATAGAACCGACCCCGAAAAAGGTACTATTCTGGCTGGGTTTTTCATCGGTTGGGGCCTGATGATCGGCAGCGGCTTGCTGACGGGCTTTGTAATTTCAGTCTTGATCGGAATGTCCAATGCAATAAGCGATGGGCCCAGCTTTATTTACCAAATCGTAGGGTTGATTTCATTTCTAATGCCTATCGTGATCGTCATTGGTGCGATGATCTGGTTCGGAAAAAAAGGCAAGAGTAAAATCGTCAAGGGAATTGGAGCTGCCATTATTTCCTTGATCGCGCTGGCAATCCTTTTAATCGCTGCCTGCTTTGGATTATTTGCAATGAATGGCAATGGATTCCATTAAAAAAAGGGGGCATCAAAGTCACTCCCTTCCAATCCAACACTCAATAACCCTGGGCAGCAGTTATGGCTAGCTTGTCTTTGGCTTTTTCACAGGATGCGTGCTGATTAGCGTCAGCATTTTGATTGCCTTGCAATTATTCCGAAAAAAACATGAATCTTTTGTTCATAAGAAATGGCAAGCACGGAACTGAAAAAGACATTTTCGAATCTACAGCGAGACTATTGGCACTAACCCTGCAAACAGTCGCGGGCGGTTTGGGTATGTTTTAATAAAACTTAGCCATTATCGCAATATAATTTCAGTCACTAAATATCAAATCTGCAAATTGATAAATGCCTGCCGGTTTATTTTGCAGGCGGAAAGCAGCTTCCAGCGCACCGCGCACAAAAATATCGCGGTCAAGTGCGTTATGACGTAATTCGACAAATTCACCTCGGCCGCTGAACTTTACCGTGTGATCACCGATAACCTCGCCTTCCCTATGACTCACGTACACAGGTACTTTCCCTGCAACGGCTTCAGCAGATTGCCCCAGAGTCAAAGCAGTACCGGATGGGGCATCTTTTTTATGCACATGATGAATTTCGGTAATTTCAACACCCCAGGTTTCGAGTGCTTTCGCAGCACGGCGCACCAAATCATTCAGAACAGCCACGCCGAGACTGAAATTCGAAGCCCACAGCAAAGGAATTTTTTGAGCTGAGCTCGACATCATCTGTTTCTGGGAATCGTTCAAACCGGTAGTGCCACTGACGAGTGCGGCAGTTCTCGACTCGCAAAATTGCAGAATATTTTCAAAAGCTTCCGGCTGGCTGAAATCAATCGCGATGTCGAATTCAGGTAGCTCGGCCAATTGATTTATTGCGAACAATGAACATGCAACACCGTCCATCGGTGAGACGTTATGCCCAACAACACCCGCCACTAGTTCAAAGCGCGGATCGGCTTCTGCAATTCTAAGCAGGGCCTGCCCCATGCGACCGGACGCTCCGAAGATAATAAGTTTGAGCTTTTCTTTCATGCGGGCAAGTTAGCGTTCACAGCAGAAAAGAGCAAGCGTAGGTCGGGCCTTGGCCCGACGCTTTATACAAATTGCGATATTGCAATTTTCTGGCCGGGGCCCGACCTACGAGGTCATCTTGTCCCAGAAAGATTTGACGCCATCAAGAAAGGTACTCGAACGCGGCGAATGCTTGGCACCTTCTTCACCATCGAAAGTGCCCTCAAACTCTTTCAATAGCTCGCGTTGCTTGCTGGTCAGATTGACCGGTGTTTCTACCACTACGCGCGCTAAAATATCGCCAGTTGAACTACTGCGAACCGACTTCACACCTTTGCCACGTAAGCGAAACAATTTTCCGGTCTGGGTTTCAGCCGGCACCTTGATTTCAACTTCGCCACCAAGTGTTGGAACTTCAATCGATGCACCGAGAGCAGCCTGCGAAAAACGAATTGGTACTTCACAGTACAAATCATCACCATCGCGCTGAAAGATTTTATGCTCGCGAACGCTGACTTCAACATATAGATCGCCAGCTTGTGCGCCGGCGGGGCCCGCTTCGCCCTCGCCTGCCAAACGGATACGATCACCGTTATCCACGCCGGCAGGAATTTTGACCTGCAATGTTTTTTCTTCCTG
>JBDTTC010000019.1:0-9911 GCA_039930825.1 Arenimonas sp. | reverse complement strand
TTAAATATATCGTCGGCCCGGTAGCCGTCTGATACGGCGAGAGTAACAAGGAATTGTATCAGCACATCAAAAGACCGTATGTAAGGTATGCGCTGTTCTATCTGGTTGTTGTCTATGGCATAGCGCAGTGCGCTGCCTTCTATTATTTCCACCCCATGACGCCGTACCGGGCGAAACGGTAACGGCATCTTGATTTGTGCTGCCATAGGTATAACCGCCGCGGCCGCCACCACTGGAGGTACTGATCGCGAATCCTGCGGCTTCCAGATTCCAGGCGCTGGTCCACCCTGCGACCGTTCCGCCAGTTCCGGCCAAACTTGGAATACCCGTCCCTGTCCATGTAACGCCATTATTGCCGTTGGCACCGCCGCCGCCGCCGGCGTTATGTGCATCGCCACCACCGCCACCATTCGCTGGTGCGCCGCGGCCATAGCGTCCTCCTAGAGCATCGTACTGGGTCTGGAATCCGGCAATACTTTCACCTTTTTCACCGCCGTCGGCATCAGATGTACCGACAAAAAGCGTGACATCGGTTCCTGCTGCAGTCGTGTTGTTATCTAACACTCCGCCACGAAAACCTTGCCCTGCTACTGTAATTCCTGCCCCGCCTATGCTTGCCGTGTTTTGAACAATGGCAGCAACGACACCGCCACGGGTTCCATTCCATGCTGTCGCCGTGATCGAGCCAGCGCCGGATACGGTCAGGCTGGTGTATTGGGGAACACGAATCGCTTGCGTCAGGCCATTGGTGTAGGAATATCTCAAGCCGCTAGTGCAATCGGTGTTGATGGTGACTGTGTTTCCTGCAATCGACACAATGCTTACTAACTCGTAACGCCCGGCATTGTTGAGCGAAGTGACATTGCCATAAGCGGCCGAGTTCGTCGTTGTAATCGTCGCGCCCTGCGCTTGATAGAGCATCAGCACATCACCGACTGACAAACCCGTTACGCTCGATAATGGAACCGTGCTTCCACCTGCGCTAAGACCAGCGCTTACTGTGTAGTAGGTATTGATGACGGTGTTGGCCGCGTTGATTGTGCCGGCGCCGTCTTTGCCGGGTGAGTAGGCAAAAACGGAGTGTGAAAGTGAAATAGTCGCAAGTAATACCAGATTAAAAATACGGCGCAGGGAAACCCCACAGAAAGCTGCAGTTTCATTCTTCTTCATGCTGTTCCCTTCAAAACAAATTTAGCGCCAGTGCAGTCGGCACTTTATATCTTGGGCCGTCTGTTTGCTGTTAAATCTGGTTAATCAGGTAGCTCATGCAAAGCCGAAACTGCCATCTTCACCATGCAAGGAGACAATGAGTTGAATCATGCTAGCTGGAAGCATCAATTCCAGCTCGATATTTTTACCCTCGGAATTTTTACCATTCAAGGTTAATTCGCAAAAGGCACCGCCAGTATCGATTTCGGCGCTAATGATATGCGGGCCTTGCGGGCCCTCGGTCAGATACGGTTTTATCGCTTCACCCAAAACCTCGATGGCTTGAGGATATAAAAACACGGCATAAACTTGTGATTCGCCCATTGCTGCCTCAGTCGATTAGTTTGATCGTTAATTTGGAAGCTGCGCTGCGGGCTTTTTCGCGCGCATGCTCGATACTATCGCCGCGAGCGAGACTGACTGCAACCCGACGTTGTCCTTCAACACGTGGTTTGCCGAATAAACGCAGTGCTGTGTCGTTTTGTGTAAGTGTTGCATCGACATTTTCAAAATACGGTACGCCATGACCCTTGGCGAGTATGGCGCAGGATGCCGAAAAACCATGTGTGCGAATATTCGAAATCGGCAATCCCAAAATAGCGCGTGCATGCAGGCCAAATTGGGAAATATCCTGTGACATAAGAGTGACAAGACCGGTGTCATGTGGCCTGGGTGATACTTCACTAAACCAGACTTCATCGCCTTTCACGAATAATTCGACGCCAAAGACGCCCCAGCCGCCGAGATCATCGGTAATTTTTTTTGCAATGTCTTGCGCACGTTCCATCGCCAATGCCGACATTGGTTGCGGTGTCCAGCTTTCGCGATAATCACCGTCAATTTGCAAATGGCCAATCGGGTCGCAATAGCTGGTGCCGTCACGGTGACGAACAGTGAGCAAAGTAATTTCATATTCAAAATCGATAAAGCCTTCGACGATGACGCGACCTTGTCCTGCCCGCCCACCCGACTGCGCATAGTCCCAGGCCTTGTCGATATCGGACAGCTGGCGCACCGTACTTTGTCCCTTACCGGAGGAACTCATCACAGGCTTTACAACGCAAGGGGTACCGATAGTTGCGACGGCAGCACGATAATCTTCCAAGGTGTCAACAAATTGATACGGTGATGTCGGCAATTCGAGTGTTTCTGCAGCAAGCCGGCGGATGCCTTCACGATCCATTGTCAGCCTTGCTGCACGTGCGGTCGGAATGACGCGAACCATGCCTTCCTGCTCGAGCTCGACAAGTGTCTGGGTATGGATGGCTTCGATTTCGGGCACGACCAAATCGGGTTTTTCATGCGCGATGAGATCACGCAGTGCGGCAGGATCAAGCATATTCAAAGTAACGCAACGATGCGCCACCTGCATGGCTGGGGCGTTGTCATAGCGATCGGCAGCAACGACCTCAATACCAAAACGCTGCAGCTCAATAGCCACTTCCTTGCCAAGCTCGCCCGAGCCCAATAGCAATACTTTGGTGGCACGATCGGTTAAAGGAGTTCCGATATTGATGGCTTGAGTATTCATAGGGTTAATTCTTGTCAAATTAGGTTTATTGTAGCCGGTCATGGTTCATCACATTGTAATAATCTGGCATGCTTGCTCGCCACCGACGATATTCAAACCGATGCGATTTTTAATTGTTGCCATTAGTTTATTGCTCACTTTCGACTGCGCCGCAGCACGCTGGAGCGCGCCAGAATATGCCGGCACCAAAACCGATCCCGAACTGGAAGAAATGAGCGGTCTAGCTCCGTCGCATTATCACAAGAATATCTTGTGGGTTATTAATGACAGCGGTAACGGTGAAAAACTGATAGCCATGGACACCAACGCCAACCGAGTTGCCACGTTCAATCTGAAAAGCGTCAAGAATATTGACTGGGAGGATATTTCCAGCTTCCGGCTCAATGGCAAAAATTACTTATTAATTTCCGATACGGGCGACAACAGCGGCATTCGCAAAACACTGCAAATCTATGTCTTCGAAGAACCGAAAGTACTAAAAGACGGGCAAACGCTGGAGCCGGCCTGGAGCTTTGATTTCAAATGGCCCGATGGCGCCCGCGATTGCGAAGCCGCAACGGTCGATGTGGCGAATGGCGAAATACTGCTCATTTCTAAAAAACGGCTTCCGCCCGAATTATATAAATTGCCGCTGCAGCCAACAGGCAAAAATATTATCGCGACAAAAATTGGCGATCTGCCAGGCATAGAACAGCCCGATACCAACGAACTGGAAAAAAATCCCGTTTACGGACGTTACCGTTCTCAGGTTACGGCTACCGATTTAAGCCCGAACGGACGGGTGCTGATGGTATTGAATTACCACGCGGTGTATTTCTACGTCCGCAATGATGTGAAGGCCAGTTGGTCCAAGGCCCTATCTTCAAAACCTTACAGCTTCCAATACCCATGGCTGCCACAAGCCGAAGCAATTACCTTCAATCGCGAAGGAAACGAGATTTACATAGGTAGTGAACAACGGCCGGTACCTTTGTTGCGATATCGAATAATTTACTAAGTTATTGAATTAGTTGAAAAACCGGATTAAGTCCGGTTTTTTTATAAACTTCTCTTTACTTTTGATATCTTTTTGATATCTTAATATCGCACGTATTTTCAACGTGGGGAGAAAATCATGAAAGAACAAAATGTCAGCTCTATGTCAGGTATTCCAATGATGCTCGGCCTGCTTATTGGCCTACTCGTCTGCGGTTACACATTTACGACTGGAGTCGCCAGCAACGACGGTCTTGTGATCGGCAGCAGCCTACTAGCTGGTTTGATTTTATTTGTGATGTTGTTTGGCCTGTTTATGGTGGAACCCAACCAGGCAGCCGTACTCAGCCTGTTCGGCAAATATGTCGGCACCGCAAAAGAACAAGGTCTGCGCTGGAACAACCCTTTTTACGCCAAGAAAAAGATATCGCTGCGCGTGCGCAACTTCGAATCAAGCAAACTCAAGGTGAATGATCTTGACGGTAGCCCGATTGAAATTGCTGCCGTCGTCGTCTGGCAAGTGGTGGACTCTGCCGAAGCCGTTTACAACGTGGACGACTATGAAAGTTTCGTGCATATACAGTCCGAATCGGCATTGCGCGCCATGGCTACGAGCTACCCTTACGATCAACACGAAGATGGCAAAATTTCCCTGCGCAGCCATGCGGCAGAAATCTCCAAGCATCTGAATGAAGAAATCCAGGAACGCTTGTCACAAGCAGGTGTCAGCGTAATCGACTCCCGAATTTCGCATCTGGCCTACGCTCCCGAGATTGCCCAAGCCATGCTGCAACGTCAGCAAGCCAGCGCAATCATCGCCGCTCGTACCCGCATCGTGGAAGGTGCAGTCAGCATGGTCGAAATGGCGTTAAGTGAATTGTCGAAGCGCAATGTGGTCGATCTTGATCCTGAACGCCGTGCAGCAATGGTCAGTAATTTGCTCGTCGTCCTTTGTGGCGAGCGTGGCACACAACCTATCGTGAATGCTGGGTCGATCTACTAAGCCATGCACGATAGTCTCGCCGCTGCCATCGTGATTTTTGCCAGCACCTTGCCCGCATTGGGCATTGGTCTGGCGTGCATCACGCGGCGGTGGATGCCACAACAATTTTTAAAATCGCCAAACAACTTACAGATGCAACGCATCCTTGGCCTAGGCATGATGACTCTTTCCATTGGCTTGCTTGCTTTTGGCGCGGCGGTATTAGTGTTGCCGAAAGATGACATTCGGCAAATCACACCATACTTTGTCGTGATACTGAATATTGATGCGCTTGTCATGGTGTTTTTGCTTCTTCAAAAATCGAAGAGAAGATTGTGAGCGAAAAAAAAGCCTACCCACTACGCATCAATGCCGACGTTCTCGAGGCCGTACAGCGCTGGTCAAATGACGAGTTGCGATCATTGAATGCACAAATCGAATATGTCCTGCGCGAGGCACTTCGTAAAAATGGCCGACTCAAGACAAATGATAATCAGGACCCAGCCGAATAAACCGGAGTAATCACCATGATTCACAACATCCACTTTATACAACGTCGCCTCAATGGCAAGGTCAACGCTAAAGCGTGGCCATTCGCCTTGGCTTCCTCACTACTACTTATGGCTGGTTTACTTGTTTATTTCACCCACCATTTAGGGGGATTCTAAAATGGCACATGATCGTTGGGCATATCAGGTCGTGGAACTTAGCAGCACGTTTTTGGGGCCTCCCAAAGCAGAAGTCATCCAGGAGAAACTTAACCAGATGGGACTTGGTGGCTGGGAACTGGTCAGCATTGTCCAGGCACTAAGAGTCACCCTGTTTTTCAAACGTCCGCTTTGAATGGGTTAAGCTTGAAACATGAAACGCGAACGGCTTACATTGATAAATGGTGAATTGATCGAGGCCATTCCGGCGTTTCTCGCGAAAGGTCGCGGCAATGAAACTCGCCGTCTGCTAGCTACTCACGAATACTTGTTGCGTCGCAAGGCAGACGGGCGTTTTCTGGCAGTAGCTAGCGGCTCACGCTTTCGTTTGCTGCTGAGAAATACCAGCACACAACATCAGTGTGAAACTTTTCTGGGCAATAACGTTTTTTCGGAAGCCGGAAGCATAAAAAGTGTGCAAGCCATGCTCGATTTTCTTGGCGTGAGCGACGAATATGGCAATCAACATGATCTGATCTTAACGCCCGAACCGAGTACGCTTTCCTTCGCTGGTTTTGATCGCTATCAACGGCCATTGTGGATGCAAGAAAATGCAGGAAAAGCCTGGCTAGCAATGCAGTATGCGGCATTGATGAATGGAGTCAGGCTTGAAGCCATTTCAGGCTATCGCGGTCACGCCTATCAATTTGGCATATTCAAACGCAAGCTTGCGCGCGGGCAGTCCGTGCAGGAAATTCTGAAGGTCAATGCAGCTCCCGGCTTTTCGGAACACCATAGTGGTCGCGCCATTGATATCGGTACGCCAAACGAGCCGGCGGCAGAAGAAAGTTTCGAGAACACTACGGCATTTGCCTGGTTGAAGGATCATGCCCCCGGTTTTGGATTTCGCTTGAGTTACCCGCGTAATAATCCACACGATATCGTTTACGAACCCTGGCATTGGTATTTTGTGTAGGCCGGGCCCCGGCCCGACTTCAGCATCAATATCAGCATCATCGCAATCTGTAGAAAGCGTCTGGCCGGGGCCCGACCTACTCTTGCGAACGCTTCACTTTGGGTTTTGCTTCCATATTGAAATCGGCAATTCGCCAGCAATACATAGCGGCAAGTGTTCGATAGGGCGCCCATTTTTCGCCGCGTAAAATCAGCTCTTTCGGGGTCGGCATTGCATCAAGTTTATCGAGTATCTGGGCACCTTTGCGTACCCCAAGATCATCGACTGGCAATACATCTGGCCGGCCCAGCCGGAACATCAACATCATTTCCACTGTCCATCGACCTATCCCGCGAACCGCCACCAGTTTTTCAATAATCTCGTCGTTACTGAGCGAAGAAAATTTCGCGGCAGCAGGTATCTCGCCCTGCTCTGCACGTGCAGCCAGGTCACGCAAGGCCAATGTTTTATTTCCGGACACTCCGCATGCACGCAAATGTTCATCTTGGACTTTCGACAGCGATTTTGAATTGATTTTTTTTGAGCCAATCGCCTTTTCTACCCGTCCGACAATGGTGGCGGCCGCTTTACCGGAAAGTTGCTGATACAAAATCGAGCGGGCCAATGAGTCCACCGTATCGAAAGTTTTATCCCAGCCATCAATTTCCAG
This sequence comes from Arenimonas sp., assembly GCA_039930825.1. Classification (GTDB taxonomy): domain Bacteria; phylum Pseudomonadota; class Gammaproteobacteria; order Xanthomonadales; family Xanthomonadaceae; genus Arenimonas. The sequence continues at coordinate 2,942 of JBDTTC010000019.1, read as the reverse complement.
AGTTCCGATTTTTTCTATCCAGCGACCAAGCTTTTTATCACGCCTTGATAAATGTGCCACTGCAGTGTGTATGTCGAATCCACGCTCGTGTTTTGCCATTATTTTTCCCCGGACCTGAAGAAATTTACCGCCGTCCAGCACCACGCAATTATCAGGGCCATTCCACCCGCTGGTGCCAATGCAGTTGATGTATGCCAGATTGCCGCCAGACTCAAACTTCCGCTGAACATAAGCAGGCCCGACAACATGAGACTACATGCCCACAAATTCGACCTGGCCGACGACAAACGGACCAGCATGATTAGCGACAGACCGTGAGCAAAAGCGAAATAGCTAGCCATGAACATTCTTTGCCGCGAGTCGCCTTGCAAACCATGGCTGGCATAAGCCGACATCGCAACAGACCATGCGCATAGCAATGCAGAAGCTGCGGAAAAAAAGCGTTGCCAGTCCTGCTTTATCTGTGAGCGCTCTTTCATACTTGAGCCATCGCACGGCGTTGCAACATGCGACGAAAACCGGCTGCAAACGCAATCAACACAACCAAACCAGGCATGAGTAAAATATTTATCAGTTTCAATCTGCCGATTAAATTTACGATGTCCTTGTTAAGCTGCCTCTGAACCTGCCGTAGCTCATTACGGATTTCGGTTTTTTGTTTTTGGTATTTTGCGACTTCGGCCTTTTGCACTGCAGTCAGAACAGCAATATTGGCTGAATCATTACCTTGTATATCTGTAACCTGCCGATTCACATTGTCGAGATCCGATTGCAGCTGATTCTGTTTATCGTGATATCGCAACTCGGCACTGCGCTGGATTTTCTCGATTCGTTCGAAAGGACGTGATGATACAGTCCGTGTTCGCAATGAAATCAGGTTTGGATCCCCCGCCAGGTTATCGACAAGATTGATTACAAAGTCACCATTATTGGCAATGTCATCAAATACCGGCGAACCAAGAATATTCTGTTCGACTACCCACATCCTGTCGGCAAGCAAATCGGAATCGGTAACTATGATTATCTGAGCTGGCTTTACACTTTTCATTATTTGATCCGGCGCTGATTTTTCTGCAAATGCCGAGTTCAATTTGCCGGTGAACCTTGCCGCCAAAACATAGGCCTCGCCGCTTGGCTTGAAATTTTTACGCAATGATTCCGGCGAGTTCTCCGCCGCTTTTACCAGCCGTGCATCCACCAGTTGCGAACTGGTGGAGCTTTGCACCAGAGCTTCAAGTTTCAACGGTGATTGCTCGGTAGCACTGATCGACCCAGCACTGGAAAAATTCAATTTTTCCAGGTCAGCGGTAACGACATCCTTGTTGTTGAAGTAGTCTTTCGACAAACCCAATACTTCAAGATGATACTGAGGTACTTCGTTGGCCTCGCCGACTTGCAAAGCATTCTGGCTATCGAGCACCACCATGCGTGGGTCATATTCCAGACCCCAAGCTTTGAACATTGGCCCCAGATCCGAACTACTGGTCGCTGGCGCGCCATCCGTAGAAACAACACTCGTGGAATCGGATTCTGCATCCGGGTCGACGAAAACTAGTAAATGCCCACCTCGCAAAACATATTGATCGATGGCATACAGAGTGGGCTCCGGAATATTTTTCGGATGTATTAACATCAATACATCTACATCGCCGTCAATTGCGCCAGCATCAGGCTGCAAGCGACGTATTTCGTAGCTCTCCGCCAATTTTCTGTCTATTACCCAGCCCAGACTTTGCTGACCAGTCAATGCGTTAACACTCGGCCCGGTCAATAAGCTACTCAGCACGGCCAATACTGGTGGCTTATCTTTATTCAGACTGCTCAAAAGTTTGGCCAGATCGTATTCAAGAAAAGCTTCTTTACCCGGATCAATAAAAGGCATGAGTGCTTTTTTTCCGGTACCGCTCGTGCCTACTAGACCAAAATAAAGGTTTTCCCCAGAGTTACCTATTGGTACGCCTTGCAGACCGCTGGCAGCGGCTGCATCTTCTGCTTCAGAGTAAGGCTCTGGGTTGATTTGCCTGAATATGACTTTGCCTTTTGATTTTTCCGAAATGCTTTCCAAAAGTTCGCGTACGCGACGCGAGTAAACTCGGAATTGTGGTAAATCTCTTGCCGCTGTATCGGAGTAATACAATTCGAGCGTAACAGGCTTACGAATTGATTGAACAATCTTCAACGTACCATCGGACAAAGTGTGTATTCGATTATCGGTAAGGTCGTATGACCAACCCTTGAATAAGTGCGAGCTGCCGAACAGCAAAACCAGGGTCAACAGAGCGAGTAATGGAAGTGATAGATAATTGGCGTACGGCAATCTATTTCCGTTCATCTTCAGTCAGCCTTTTTCAAGTTGATAATCAGCACCGTGGCGAATAGCCAGGCAGCGCTATTTATCAAAAAGAAAGCAACATCCCGTAAATCAAGAATGCCGCGTGTGATCGAACTGAAGTGCGTGAAATAACTCATGCTTGCAACTGCATCAACCAGCGACTGGTTGACTGTTTCCTGTATGGAGGAAAGCACAATGGGATAACCCGCCAATAAAAATACGAGACAAACGGCCAGGCTGAAGATAAATGCCATCACCTGACTACTCGTTGCAGCCGACATTGCGCTGCCGATAGCTAAAAACGTGCCCGCCAATAGCCAGCTACCAAAATAGCTTGCCAGAATGACGCCATGATCGGGATAACCCAGCCAACTCACTGTCAGCCACATTGGGAAAGTCAGCAACAGAGCTAAACCGATCAATGTCCAGGCCGCGAGAAATTTTCCGATTACGGCCTGTCCAACGGTAATCGGCAAGGTCAATAACAATTCGATGCTTCCGCTTTTTCTTTCCTCAGCCCATAGTCGCATAGCCAATGCTGGTACCAACAATAAATACATCCAGGGATGAAATAGAAAAAATGCCTGTAAGTCGGCCTGCCCGGTTTCAA
>JBDTTC010000018.1:0-9387 GCA_039930825.1 Arenimonas sp. | reverse complement strand
TGTCGAACAGACGGAAAAAATTTTAGGCATCAAACTGTAACTCAATACCGCCCTTTCGGTCGGGTCAAGGAGAGCAGCCATGTTACGTAATCTAAACGACTTGCAAGACTACGCCATTCGCGCAACCGATGGCGATATAGGTTATGTAAAGGATTTCTATATTGATGATCTAGCGTGGGTGATCCGTTATTTTGTCGTCGAGACGGGCACTTGGCATTCGAGTCGAAAAGTACTGATCTCGCCATTCGCCTTTGGCAACCCGAACTGGCAAGAAAAAATACTGCCGGTAGCGATAACAAGGGAGCAGGTAAGCAACAGCCCCGATATCGATACTGATAAACCCGTGTCGCGCCAGCATGAAAACGATTATCTCGGTTTTTACGAATATCCGTTTTACTGGAGCGGCCCGGAACTTTGGGGGACCGAAGCTTTACCTAATCGTATGATGCCGCAGTTCGTGTCAACGCCGTCGATCATCGAGCCACAACCCGACAACGCGGTTGTGGATGCGCCAATCACGCCACACAATAATACCGTTGACACGCATTTGCGCAGCTGCCATGTGGTCGTGGGTTATCACATTCACGCTATGGATGGTGACATTGGTCACGTGCAAGGCATGCTGGTTGACGACGAAACTTGGGCCGTTCGCTACCTTGTGGTAAATACAAGCAACTGGTGGGGAGGGCACCTTGTGCTCATAGCGCCTGAATGGATCGAAGACATAAGCTGGTTCGATGGAATGGTTTCACTCGACGTAACTCGGCAACAAGTAAAGGAGGCTCCGCCATACGATGCCTCGTTCCAGCTTGATCGCGTTCATGAGGTTACCATTCATGAGCATTACGGGAGCTTGGGTTATTGGGATAAGGAACAAACAACAGATACAACTCGCGCAGAAGATCTGAAATAGTACTCAAGCCCGGCTTGCGCTATATCAAGGCGGGTTCTAGTACGCGAGAATAAATTCCAATTTTTTGTGAAGGATGATCGAATCTTTTTAAATTTAGTTTCGTTATCTTTTTCCAAACTTGACGAAGAGTAACTTGCGCTAGGCATTGCGGGGCTCAAGTTGTAGCTATTAAGAGCAGGCAGAGTGCGATTTATCAAATACAAATGCGCCCAGGCAGTGAGTTTTTCGTATGCCTATGTGCAGAGCAATAAAAAATCATCAGAGAGTACAATCCAATGAATCCATGTTTAGAAATCTTTTCTCGAACTGGTCGCTTGGAACTGCTTTACTAAACAAGAAGCCCTGCATTTCTTGGCAACCCAATGATTTCAGCAAGCCCCTTTGCTCTTCTGTTTCAACGCCTTCGGCAACCATTTTCAGGTTCAATGATTGGCCTAGCTTAATAATGGTAGATACCAGAGACTGGCCTTCTGGCGAAATCGTCATTTCGGTAATGAACGAGCGATCGATCTTCAATGTATCGATGGGTAATTTCGACAGATAGCTTAGTGAGGAGAATCCTGTGCCGAAATCGTCAATGGCAATCGTCACTCCCATGTCTCGTATTGCCTTCAAACTGGCGATGCTGTGTTTCACGTCTTCCATGATTAGACTTTCGGTAATCTCCAATTCCAGAGATTCTGCCGCGTTGGAATCGAAACTGATCGCTGCTTTAATTCTTGATACGAAATCGCGGTGACGTAATTGCAAAGGCGAAACATTTACCGCAATACGTGGTGTAGCAAGGCCCATCTTACGCCACTGGAAGTGCGTGTTGAGAGCATCACGCAAGGCCCAGCGTCCATCTTCATAGATCAATCCGGTTTCTTCCAGAATGGAAATGAATTGAGTCGGCGCAACCAAGCCAGTTCTAGGATCATTCCATCGAATCAATGCTTCGGCACCGGTGATCTTTCCGGTTTCCAAACTTATTTTTGGCTGATAATGCAAAACAAATTCATTGTTTTCCAGTGCCTGTCTTAGCTGGTTCTCCATGTTCAGCCGGCCTGCCACTTTGTTTGTCATATCGGGCTGATAAAACAAATAACGATCACCCCGTGCCTTGGCCTTCTTGAGTGCAGCTTCCGCGTTCTTGAATAAAATCTCTGCCTCTATGCCATCTTCGGGGAAAATCGCAATGCCGCCTTTGAAGGCGATCTTGAACACGCCGCCATTTAGTTGAAATGGATGATTACTGAGCGCCTCGAATTGTTTGTTCAACAATCGCTCTACACTTCCACCTTTCATAATAAGAGGGATGACCATGGCAAAATGATCGGCGCCCAAGTGTGCAACAACATTGGCACCGCCTAGGTTCTGTAACAACCATTGAGCAATCTGTGTCAACAACGCATCACCTGTCGCATGACCCAGGCTGTCGTTAATATTCTTGAATCGCTCCAGATCAATCAAACCCACCGCAAGCCCGTGCCCAGCGTTTTGGGCATTTTGCAGATACAGCGCAACACGTTCAATAAACAAACGGCGATTTGCCAAACCTGTGACGTCATCGTAATACGCAAGATAATCGAGCCGCTCCTGCTTTTTTATATGATCCACTGCAAATGAAATATTCTCGGCCAAAGTGTTCAATAACTTCAATTCATCTTCATGAAAAAAATCACTCTCGCCAGCGTAAAGCGCAAGTATGCCTATTGCCTGGTCGGCCACAATCAGCGGTAACACCGCTATGGAGCGAATTCCGGCATCAACATAACGTTTACCTAGTAATACCAAGGGGTCGTTTTTTGGATCATTGGAAACAACAGCCCTTTTTTCCGTGACAGCAAGAGAACCCATGTTAGTGCCGTTCTCGGGATTTCCGCGCGCGATAAGCTCCTGTTCAATGGCTGCGAAAAGTCCATGATCTGCCCCGGCCGAAGCCACCGGAACGAATTTCATTGCAGCAATATCGACCATGCCGATAACCGCCATACGAAAGCCGCCGGCTTCTACTGCAATACGGCATGCTTCGCTGTACAAACCATCGCGATCACGCAACTTAAGGATTAGCGAATTAATACTGCTAAGGACTATGTGAATACGATTTAGTTGTTCAATTTTTTTCGAAGCCTGTCGTCGCTCTGTTATGTCTTCACCAATGCTCGCGGTTCCTATGACTTCGCCAGCTCCAGATCGCAGCAATGAATTATTCCACCGGAACAGCCGGCTCTTACCAGAACGCGTTACAATTTCATGTTCGCGATGCTTGGCATCGGGCTTGTCCTGTAGCAGATCTTCAAAAACCGGTTTCATATCGCCACGGTCGCGCGGCATGAAAGTCTCGAACCAATCGCGACCGATTACTTCCTCCTGTTTCCAGCCAGCTAACTGAAGTAAATATTCATTGCAATAAGTGATTTTCGCATCTAGATCGAGCATCACCGATGCCAGTTGGACATTCGCGAGCATGTCACTGAAGCGGCGTTCGCTTTCCAGTAATTCCCGCGCTGCAATTTTTTGTTGGGTAATGTTGGTGTGCATCACCACGGCACCGGTTTGGCGGCCATAAATTATTGGCGTAACGGTCAAACAGAACCAGCGTTGCTCGGTGGAGGAATGACAGGGATATTCGATAGAAAAATACTTCACCCCGTCTTTCAGCACGGAGCGAATGCCTGCTGCCACCTGGTGAGCATCGCCGCTATCATCGCCTCTAGCACTGTCGCAAATCCATAGGTAATTAACACCTATTCCATAGTCCGGTCCTTGCAACAGGTTGCCCAATGAGAACTTACGCCAGGCATCGTTCACCTGCATTATTCGTCCTTAGTGATCGAGCAAAGCAATATGTGCAGATAAGGAATTCAATATTGCCGTTTGTTTTCCGGCTTCGTTGTAATGTAATTGTTGGCTCGCGAATCGGATCAAATTTTCCGGAGACTCGGAGTCAAGTCCGGCGCGCGGCTCAAACACCGTTAATTGCTGAAGCCCCTGAATATTTTCGCGTAATGCTTGGGTTAGTGATGCCACTTCCTCACTAAGCTTGACGTCAGCAGGGAGTGTTGTGCGTTTCATGCGTAATCGAGCTCAGGGGATGTGCATTCCCGGGCCATAGGGTAGCGAAAAAAAATCGCTCCAGGCTTGTGCGTAAAACTATATGAGTATCCTTTGTATGACATTGGATTATCCGAATGTATTGATAGAGTTGACCTGCGTAGTGCTCGCATATTTAGACATCAAACTAGCTTGTATGTTTAGACTCCCAGATATGTTTTTGCACGTCTGTGTGGTAACGAACACATGTGACTTTCAAGGCTGGCGATGCGCCTAAAACGGTATGATAAATGTTGGAGCTGGATAGATTGTGTCGAAACATTCTGCATTTCAGCTTAGCTGGCATTGTACTTTTGAAGCCGTCGTTTCATTTGGTTAGTAAAGCGAAACCCGGGCTACGGCGGCAAGAAGTCTTCCTGCGAGCATTAATAAAAATTGAGTTATCAGCCAAAAAAGCCGCCACAAGAAACCAAGTTTTCGGTGCGCTTACTAACGGACGCATTGAAGTTTCTGAAATAGATTGAATACGGTAGATATTTTGTATATTGAAACATTCCACAGGATAGCCGATGAAAATGTTGATGGTACTCACCTCGCACGCCAAACTCGGCAACACCCATAAAAAAACCGGATTTTGGCTTGAAGAATTCGCATCGCCTTATTATGTATTCAGTGATGCCGGCGTGGGTGGGCAGCCGCCCATTGATCCGAAAAGCGATGAGCGCGATGCACAAACCGATGCCACTAGACGCTTCAATGCCGATCCATTTACGCAAGGCGCGCTTGCCCAAGCCGTAACATTATCTTCGGTATCGGCTGATGATTTCGATACTGTTTTTTATCCCGACGGGCATGATCCATTCCGGGATTTATCGGAAGATAAGAGTTCGATTGCGCTTATCTTGGTTAGGCTGTCGGCAGAAAAGCCGGTGGCTGCTGTATGCCACGCGCCGGGTGTATTGCCTCATGTGAAGTTTGCCAACGGCGATTCCATCGTAAAAGGCAAAAAAGTCACTGGCTTTAGCAATAACGAAGAAGCTGCCGCAGGCTTGACGGATGTTGTGCCATTTCAGCTAAAAGATATGCTCAAGGAAAATGGTGGCTTATATTCTAAATTAGGCGATTGGGAGCATTATATAATTGTCGACGGGTTATTGATCACGGGTCAAAATCCCGCCCCGTCGGAAATTGCTGCAAAGGCCTTGCTCACAAAACTGGCATAGAAATCAAGGAAACCATCGTGGCATCAAAAGAAATTTCTAGGCTTGCACCGCCTGTCGTTGAATCACACGGGCTAGCAACCGCTATTTTAGGCTTTGTATCAGATATTCCTGACTCCCGAGAGCTTGCTAGCCAGGCCCCGGCTGAAGCTGCTCGCAGAAAGGCCAATAAGGCTGCCGTCAAAGCTGCGCTCGCTTCGGGCGCTATTGCATTGCCGCCTGGACCGATTGCCTGGTTGACGATATTTCCGGAGCTGGTAGCAGTTTGGAAAATTCAGTCACAACTGGTTTCAGACATTGCAACTATCTACGGAAAAAAGGCAGGGCTGACACAGGAGCACATGATGTATTGTTTGTTTCGCCATACAAGCGCGCAATTATTTCGTGACTTGGTAGTGCGTGTGGGTGAGCGTGTACTCATCCAGCATGCATCGCTGAAAGTCATGCAAAAAATTGCACGGAAAATTGGACTAAAAGTCACTCAACGTGCGATCGGAAAGGGCTTGTCACGATGGATTCCAGTAGTAGGTGCCATCGGCGTCGGTGCTTATGCCTATTACGACACGGCACAAGTGGCCGCTTCCGCGATGGATTTATTCGAGCGCGATATAGAGCTGGCACAAGAGAATCAAGAAAAGCTTTGATGCGTTGAGCTAGCTTGTATCTATTTTGAATTTCCGCTTCGTTTTCCTAGTGGACAGGGCCTTAGCCTCGCTACAAAACAAAAGACAAGTGATATTCTTGCTCGCTTTATGGCTATGGACTTATCAGCATGTTTGTTTGAACATGAGGCTTACCCGCTCGGAGGAAACATCCATGACCCATCGCATACGCTATACCGCGCTCGCCACTTTGTTGTGTCTTTCGTTTACCTCGCAGGCGGCCAGCCCCGAGAAGGAAGCGGCCGGCTGGGCCAAATGGGCTGATTTCACCAGTGGTGTGGTCGATGCTACCAAGACCGAGTCCTTCGATGCCCAAGGCATTAAAGAGGCCTGCAAAGGTGCGACTGGCGTGCTGATCGGGCAAGGTTTCCAGTTCCCGTATTGGGCGCAAAACGTGATGATGGCCTGCCGTGCTTTTAAAATATTTGACGATGTCGACAAGAAAACAGATGCCGGCATCGATAAAGGTAATCGGGACGAGTTTTTTTCCGGTAATGCCCGCAAGATTTTAAAGCGTGAGAAGAAAGCTCTGTGCCGTGATGTCTCCAGTATCAGTAAGGAATTGGGCAAAGCCATCCCGATTGCAAGCGAGCCGCGAGCACAGCCGCTGGCGCTTGCTCTCAAGGTACAGATGGATATGATTTCTGAAAAAGCGGAGTGCCGCTGAGGCGACGCAACGCCCTAAGTGGACCTCGCAGGTTGGCGCCTTGACCGAACGCTTTTGACATTTGTCGTGCCTAGGCCCGGCCGACGTATTTGATTGGCTTTGCATGCAGCGACAGCTAAAATTAAAAGGGTAAGCGCAGGCATGCTCTGCGCAATAAAATAAACGGCAACTCGAAATCGCCAATTGCTAATCACGGCAATATTTTGAAGGGACAGGTCAATGTTTGATATTGCGATTGCATGTTTAGTCGCCACGGCATTGCTGAGCTACTTGAACGAGCGCTTTATTGGCTTGCCGACTGCCGTTGGCGTAATGTCGATTGCATTACTGCTGTCACTTGCCATGATTGGGCTCGACAGGCTCGGGTTTGGCGCATTGCGCGATTACGAAACATCCTTGATTGAATCCATCGATTTTTCCGAACTGCTAATGCAGGGCATGCTCTCCATTTTACTTTTCGCAGGTGCACTGCATGTCGATATAAGTCGCTTGCGGCGGTTTCGTTGGCAAATAGGCATGCTCGCTATCGCGGGGACAACACTTTCAACCGTAGTGGTCGGTGTTGGTCTTTACTATTTGCTTCCTGTTGTCGGATTAAGCATGCCTATATGGTATTGCCTGGTCTTTGGCGCGCTTATTTCTCCAACCGATCCAGTCGCCGTGATGGGAATTTTGAAATCGGCCGGCGTACCAGAAGAAACCAGCATGGTCGTTTCGGGTGAATCCTTGTTCAACGATGGCGTGGGTGTAGTTTTGTTTTCGCTTTTGCTTGGAATTGCGGCCCACGGCGAAGTGCCTACTATGGCGCACAGTGCGATGGCACTAATGCACGAAGCGGGCGGCGGCATTGTCTTGGGGGCATTGTTGGGAGGCGTTTTGTTCGTGCTTTTACGCAGCATCAACAACTACCAAGTCGAAGTATTGCTAACACTTGCCGGCGTACTGGGTGGGTATGAACTTGCTACCTATCTGCATATGTCAGGGCCCTTGGCCATGGTGGTTGCCGGGGTGATTATTGGTAATCACGGTCGTTCCCTGGCGATGTCGGACGCGACGCGTCATCACATCGACTTATTCTGGGAATTACTGGATGAAATACTTAATGCCGTATTGTTTGTTTTGTTGGGATTGGAAATTGTCGTTGTAGCCTTTCCCGAAAATGCATGGGTTGCTTCCATTCTGGTGATTCTGCTGACCTTATCCGCACGCCTGATAACCGTCGGCATACCGGTAGCCGTGTTCAAACAATGGTTCGGACTTGCACCCGATGCCTGGAAAATTTTGACCTGGGGTGGGCTACGCGGTGGTATTTCCGTTGCGCTCGCCTTATCGCTTCCGGCCGGTAAATACCGTGATTTGATTCTTGCGCTCACCTACGCAGTCGTAGTGTTTTCAATTTTAGTGCAGGGGCTGACAGTGCGGCGATTTGTTGATACAGCGAAGCCACCAAAAGTTAAACATTCGTAGCTTAGGCAATGGCCCAACGCTTTAAATGGGTTGTCGTAATGCTGATGCAATGTCGCAACCTTTTGTCTGGCCGAGGCCCGAGCTATGTAAGCCGCTTACGCTAAGATTGCTGCGTGGGTTATGGGGGGCAGGTGATGTGGAAGCGTGTAATTTATTACGGTGCTCTGCTGGCGGTGGGCACGCTGGCCCTGCAATGGCTCGATTACCAGCGTTTGGCGCGGGTGCATTCCGGTGATATTTACGTCTTCCTGATCGCTGTTGCTTTCCTTGCGCTTGGCGTTGTGATCGGCAAGCGCGTTTTCGCCAGCACGGTGCCCCCGAGTTTTGACGGTAATCCCAAGGCCCTTGTTAGTCTGGGGATCAGCGAGCGGGAGCTCGCGGTATTGCAGCAACTTGCAGCCGGTTGTTCCAACAAGGAGATTGCCGTGCAACTCAACGTCTCGCCCAATACCGTCAAAACCCACGTCGCCCGTCTGTTCGAGAAACTCGAGGCCAAGCGGCGTACCGATGCCATCAAGAAGGCACGCGAGTTGGGGATTGTGCCCTGATTTTCGATTATTTTGGATGAATGACACGAAATCACCCTTTTGGGTGATTGTCACGAGCTGATGCTGCTGGTTTCATGCGGTCACACATTCATAAGGAGTTGTTTCATGTTGAAGAAAGTTCTAATTTACGGTTTTATTGCCGGCCTGATCGCTGGCGGATTGCTGTCCGCAACCACAATAGGAATGGGTGAGAACGCGCCGCAATACGGCATGTTGCTCGGCTATACGATCATGTTGATTGCGCTCAGCGCGATCTTTATCGGCGTCAAACGTTATCGGGACGATGAGCTTGGTGGCGTGATCCGGTTCTGGCCCGCCTTCGGCATGGGGGTGGCGATCAGTTTTATCGCCGGCATTCTTTACGTCAGTGTCTGGGAGGCATCGGTCGCGATCACCCATCTGGATTTCGCCAGCAACTATTCCGCCATGCTGATCGAACAACAGAAGGCCAAGGGTGCGAGCGCAGCAGAATTGGCAAAATTCGTTGCTGAAATGGAACAGTTCAAAATCCAGTACGCCAACCCCTGGTTTCGCCTGCCGATGGTCTTTGTCGAAATCTTCCCGGTCGGCGTGTTGGTATCACTGATTTCGGCCGGCTTGTTACGCAATAGTCGCTTTCTGGCGGTACGTCGCGCTTGATGGAAAAACAAGCTCGAATGTGCAGAACAATCTCATTCGTGATGTTGCCGCGAGAAAGAAGCCAATGGTTGTGGTTCTTGAAGGCGGAAGCGTGATCGACATGCCATGGCTCGACCAAGTGCCGGCAGTCGTTATGGCTTGGTATCCAGGAATGAGCGGCGGACGAGCGCTGGGTGAGCTTCTTTTCGGCGACGCGAGCTTCAGCGGAAAGCTACCGATTACTTGGCCGAAACAA
>JBDTTC010000017.1:0-3144 GCA_039930825.1 Arenimonas sp. | reverse complement strand
AATGGGTTCCAGCGCTTGCTCGATGCCATGGTGCAAGTGCGTTCGGCCGATGAACAATCGCTGCTTGGCGCCAACGACCGCAATGCCGCCGAAGCCGCGTTATCACTCGAGATCGCGCTCGCACGCAGCGCATTGAACAAGCGCGACAATAATAATTTCCAGGCCAGCGTGCGCCGCATTGATAGCTGGCTGAAACGGCTTTACGCCGATGGCCCGGTGTTGCGTGAACGCCGTGCAAAACTGTCTTCGCTGGCGAAACAGGATATTCGCCTGAATGTCCCGACCGCCGGCAGCTCGCTGCAATTATTGCGTTCCATGTCACCGCAGCGGACCCAAAATCCATGAATGTTTTTCGCGGTCTGATCTGGTGTCTGTTACTGGCTGCAATCGGTGCGATTGCCTGGGAAAGCCTATCCAGCGACATGGGATTTGTACTGATTCGCTGGCATGGAAAAATCATTGAAACAACCGTCGCCTATGGCATGATTTTCTGGTTGTTGTTTTCCGTAGTTCTTTGGTCGCTCTGGTTTCTTGTACGGCTGCCATTTAATGCCTGGCAATCGCTCGCCAAAAAACAGGCCCGCTCGCGTCTGGTCAACGGCTTGCAGGCTTTTCATGAAGGCCGCTATGCCCGCGCTGAAAACCTATTGCTCAAAGCCGCTACTCAGGACGATGTAAAAAGCGTCGCCCTGATGATTGCCCACGATGCAGCGATGCGTCTTGACGAACCCTTGCGTGCAGCTCAACATCAGGCAGCTTTGCTGCAACACGATCCGGATGCTGCCACCATGCAGGCTGCCGCAAATGCGTTCCGGAATAACAACACCGAACAAGCAATGACATTGCTGGCGCCATTGCAGGAAACAAGAAAATTATCGCCGCAATCACAACTCGTTTATTTGCAGGCACTTGATAAAAATCATCGCGCCGTCGATGCCCTTGCATTGCTTAATACGCTGCGTAAGGAACAAGCCTTATCGCCACAGGTTTTGACCGAACTGGATATCCAGTTGCATGCAAGTACGATCGAGCAGACCAATGACGCCGATGCCTGCCTGCAACTTTGGCAAGCACTGCCCGATCGCCTCAAGGGCAATGCAAAAATACTGAAAGCCTTCGCCAATCGAGCAGATGCGCTGGGGCTTGAAACCAAAGCAGTGCAGATTTTGAGTGATTATTTGAGCCTTCACTGGACTCCCGAATTACTGCCCGTTCTGGCAAATATTTCGGCGCATGTTAACGACCAGCGTATCGGCTTATGTGAGGCCTGGCTGCCACAGCACTCCGATGATTCGGCATTGCATGCCGCACTTGGCAAACTCTACGGCGACAATAAAAATTATTCAAAGGCAGAAGCCATGCTGCAACGTTCGGTATCGCTAACCGCTAGCACCGAGGCTTGGGAAAGTCTTGGCAATATTTACAATGCCCAGCAAAAAAACGAACAGGCAAGTACCGCATATGCCAATGCACTACGTTTGCAGCGGGAACAAATTCCACTCTTGTTGAGCGGACAGAGCTTGCGTGAGCAAATTGCCAGCCAAGCGGTTGCCGAAGTTCGCAATGAACACGGTTTCCCTTTACTGCCCAAATCCTGATCCTTATCGGAAAATCCGCCAATCGTCGAATTTACTGAGCCACTTTTCTGCCATCGTAAAAGCACCAGCGATAAATTCTACGTATTCTTATTTGTGCTGCATGAAAATGTGCCGGCCAACTATTCATGCACCTAGTTTACGTTCGTACTTTCCTGCTAATTTTCGCTTGCCATCGCAAGCGTCGCTACTTTTTCAATCGCTCGATTCAATCCAGACCAGGGCAACTGCACTTCATCGCTGAAACTTAGTCTGGAGTCTTTCCCTGAAGTGTTTAGCCCGGCTTTATCAATCGTACTGGCTTTTTAGGACAGGACGGCATGGACAGCCGGCAACCGAACCGTACAATATGTGCTAATTCAACCGTCGAAGCCAACATGAAAATTATTCGAATAAGCTTGCGGCTATTTCTGTGTGCATTGATCGCATCCAACTTGATGGGTTGCCGGGATCTGGAGAAATTATTCGCGAATTCGAAAGAACCCGATGTCAAAAAAGTCGTCGTACAAGCAGCAGCTCCAACGACGACTGCTGCGCCGAAAAAAACCGGCTCTGAATTGCCGATGGCATGTCCGTTTGCACCGGGTAAAGTACCGGAAAATATCGAGCTGTATGCGATCGATGGCCAAGCATGGATCGATGCTACGAAAAAATCCCGAACAAACCCGGATGACGTTGCCGCGATAAGCATCAGCATCGATACGCCGGAACCCAGTGCCTTATTGCTGACCGCAAAACAGACAGCGCTTTGGCAGATCAAAACCAGCGAACGTACGAAACTGTGGGGTATTTATGTGACTGCCGAAAAATCGCAGCTAATTGCGGGCGTCGATAAATCCACCTTGCTCGCCCAGCATTATTCCGAACTATCGGACCCCTGCGGATTTTATTGGCGACCGGAACTACAGGTACACGAATTGAACGATTTTTCCAAAAAATTGTTTGGCCAGCCATATATCGCGCTCCCAAAAATACAGAATGGCATCCTCGAAATTAAATCGCTCGAACCCGTTTCGTCCGAAGCCCCCATTCGAGACGAACAAAGGCTGCCCGAAACTAATTCATTGCCCATCGACCCGCCCCATGAGGAATCGAAATCCGAGGTCCGGCCGATGACTTTGAATGAAGCGCTCCGTAACAACGTGATTCGTCCCGGCACCGTGTCCGACATTGAACGCTTCAAATCCCGCTATCTCGAAGCGAACCAAAAGGTTCTGGGCGTTCGTTTCGACGAGTATGTCCAGAGAATGCCGACCTATGTGATAACTGGCGACTTGGCTTTTTCAGGCAGCCTTGCAGGCGCGAATGCAGTCGTTTTCATTCTTGAAAAAAATGCGCCTTACCCGGCCGGTGACTCGCAACATAGCCCCGTGCTGGATATGAATTCGGGCGCCTGCATGGGCCGGATTTGCGAAATACTAATTGGTGATCACTAAGCCATGATTTCTGCATAAAAAAACGCATGTCTCGATAGCTGACCGATACATGCGTTTATAAACAAAGCAGTGAATTGTCGTTCGACGATTACCGTTCGACGATTGCCGCCACA
>JBDTTC010000016.1:0-5348 GCA_039930825.1 Arenimonas sp. | reverse complement strand
CGGTTAGCAATAAATTATTCAATAACAATAAAGTTTCGCGGGAATACAAGGTGAAGGGTTGGCCGGAATCAACCTTTGGTGCACGTAAAGCAAATAAAACAAGTGAGCCGCCAATTACGATGACCAGGAATGCCAGGATAAACAATCCCCGTTCCGGATCGGACGCAAAGGCATGCACTGAAGTCAGTACGCCGGAACGAACCAGAAATGTGCCCAGTAACGAAAGCGAAAATGCAGCGATTGCGAGCAACAAGGTCCAGCTTTTGAAACTGCCACGTTTTTCAGTAGTCGCCTGCGAATGGATTAATGCGGCACCTACCAGCCATGGCATTAAGCTCGCATTCTCAACCGGATCCCAGAACCACCAGCCACCCCAGCCCAGTTCGTAGTAGGCCCAGAAACTACCCAGTGCGATTCCGAGAGTGAGGAATGCCCAGGCAATATTCGTCCAGGGACGCGACCAGCGAATCCATTGTGCATCGAGTTTTCCATCGATCAATGCCGCAATGGCGAATGCAAACGCCACCGCAAAACCAACATAGCCGGTGTAAAGCAAGGGTGGATGAAATATCAATCCAGGGTCTTGCAGCAACGGATTTAAATCAACGCCTTCCGGTTCCATCGGAAACGCACGCGTAAATGGATCGGAAGTAAAAAGCGTAAAGGAAATAAAGCCCACGGCTATCATTCCCATCACTGCAAGTACGCGTGCCACTACTTGCTCAGGTAATTGTTTCGAAAAGATCGCGACGGCGGCGGTCCAGATTGAAAGGATCGTGATCCAAAGCAATAAGGAACCTTCGTGTGCTCCCCAAACCGCCGAAAGCTGATAGGCAAAAGGCAGCAGGGAGTTTGAATTTCTTTGAACGTAGGCAACGGAAAAATCGTGCACGGTGAAACTGTAAGCCAGTAGGCCAAATGCCAGCACGATAAAGAATAATTGAGCATAAGCTAGCGGCCGTGCGGTTTGCATCAGTGCCGAATTATTTTTATGTGCACCCCATAACGGCATGCATGCCATAAGGCATGCCATCAGTAGCGAAAGAATTAGGCTTATCTGCCCAAGTTCCGGGAGCATCATAGTGCCCCACAGGATTTGGTATGGAGTTCCCGAGCTTTTTTCATCGCATCTTGAACCTCCTTTGGCGTGTATGTTTCATCGTGCTTTGCCAACACTTCGCTTGCGATAAAATTTTTACCTTGCATTTTTCCTGTCGCAATAATGCTGGTGCCTTCCTTGAACATGTCGGGAAGAATGCCTTCGTGATTCACTATGACTTGATTAAAACGATCGGTTACCGAAAAAGATACGGCGAGCGTGCCCTCTGTTCTTTTAACGCTGCCTTCGCAAACGACGCCGCCAAGACGAAATTTTGCGCCGGGAGGGGCTTCGTTATTTTTTACTTGGGTAGGGGTGTACAAATACGTCATGTTTTCCTGCATGGCAAACGTAATCAGCGTACCGGCAACGGCGGCTACCACCAGTAGCAACACGATTAACCAAATTCTGCGTATGCGGGTAGGGTTCATTAAAATATTCTCGAAAAATTATTTGGTACGACGTGCGCGCAGAAGTATGTTTCGCATTGTTTTTTTGTATTCAAAGCGTGGTGCTAAATAATCCCAAAGCAGTGCGAGTGCAAAAATGACATAGGCTGCCGCAACGAATTTTCCATGTAGATGAATCATTGCTTCGACTCCGCCAGTTTTTTCGCCCAGTCCTTATTGGCTTCATGGGCAAGATTCATTGCTCGTGCGCGTTGAAGTGCCGAGCCAATGAACCAGAATTTTGTCGCAAGCGTCATCGCGATTAATGGCCACATCAATTCAGTGGCCATTTTAGATTCACCAACAACGCGAATGGTTTCTCCTTGGTGCAAGGTATTCCACCAGGTCACTGAGAAATGCACGATCGGCACGTTAATCAAGCCGATCAAAACCAGGAAAGCTGCCGCGCGTGCTGCCGAGCGGCGGTCTTCAATCGCGTTGTATAAACCGATGATGCCGAGATAGATAAATAAAAGAACCAGTTCCGATGTCAGCCGCGGGTCCCAGGTCCACCAGGTGCCCCAGGTTGGCTTGCCCCAGATGGAGCCGGTGATCAAAGTGACAGCGGTAAACATTAGTCCGATATGGGCGCAGGCTATCGTCAATAGTTCGCATATTTTTATGCGCCAGACGAGTGCAATGAATGCCTGCGCCGCCATCACGATAAACACGAACAAACTCATCCATGCGGTAGGTACATGGATGTAGATAATGCGAAAAATTTCACCTTGTTTGGAATCGGTCGGGACCATGAACAATCCACCAGCTGCGCCTGCCAGTAGGCACACAAATGCCAGCGTAAACCAGATAGGAATCCAACGAGCTGCATAGCGCTCGAAGTTGGGAGGTGAGCCGGTGGTATTGAACCAAAGTAATAAAGCTTTCATTTTAAGTCAGTGAAATTTTTATGGCGTTAGCGGCAGCGACAGGAGCGAGCACGATTGCTATCACTAGGCCAGCACCAAGCAGACTGATCGCGCCTAACCAGGCAAAACCTTGTGAAGCAGCCACGACAGCGCCCGCGCCAAATACCAAAATCGGGACGTAAAGTGGGAGTGCCAACAGAGCAAGTAGCATACCAGAGTGGCGTATTCCAACTGTCAATGCGGCTATAACGGCACCAACCAAACTGATCAATGGCGTGCCGACCAGCAGCGAAAGCATCAAGGGTGCCAACAAGTTGGATGGTAGAAATAGCATCTGGGCAAAAAGTGGGGTCAATACCACTAGCGGCATCACCGCGCTTAACCAGTGCACCAGAATCCGTGCGCCGATCAGCAGGGCAAGTGGAGCAGGTGACATGAGCATCTGTTCCAGGCTGCCGTCTTCGAAATCACTTCGATAAATAGCATCTAGCGACAACAGACTCGACAACAAAATGGCGACCCAGATAATTCCCGGCGCAAGCTCGGCCAGCCTTTTCGGTTCTGCCCCGGTTGCCAGCGTGAATAGCGTGATTACCATGATCGCGAATAAAATCGGCTGTGCAATATCGCCGCGGCGACGAAGCGAGAGTCGCAGGTCACGGCGACACTGGGCTATAAATAATGAAAGAGCAGATTGATTAGCCACCATCTGCCTTCCCGATATTTGCCAAGATCAATGTCTGGTATGGAACGGAGGGGGCCGCATATGCGCCATGTGTCGTTAACAAAACGGCGCCACCCCGTTCGGTATGTTCCTGGATAATGCGGTTCACCAATTCGATACCTTGCAAATCAAGATTGGCGTATGGCTCGTCCAATAACCAACAAGGGCTGTGCGATAGCAAGAGTCGGGCAAGTCCAAGCCGCTTATTTTGTCCTGCCGATAATTGTTTTGCAGCAGTGTCTTCATAACCCGAAAGTCCAACTTTCTCTAATGCAGGTTCGATTAGTTCAGGTTTTAGGTGATCGAAGATGGTTTGCAGGTATTCGAGATTTTCGATGCAGGTTAGTTCGGCCTTATGACCAGGCTTGTGCGCCAAATAGGCGCATGAATGAGATAAATTTGAATGAGCTCGGTCTGGCTTGCTGGCGATAATTTCGCCTGACTGCGCTTTCAGCAGGCCGCTGAGCACTCTTAGGAGGGTGGTTTTACCTGAACCGTTGTCGCCGGTGACCAATAGGGCATTGCCGCCAGAGAGACTAAAGTCGATAGGGCCGAAGATTCTCTCTTCATTTCTGAAATAGCTTAGTTGCTTGACTTTCAGAACGATGGAATTGGCCAGAAAATCATTCATTTATGCGCAAATATTAACTTTTATGAGCTTGCCAGTCCACGTAATGAATTTAGCGGGGTTCAATACAGGTGAGTATGTTTGTTTATTAAGCATTGAGAAATTGTTTTTGTGACTCTAATCACGTTTTTACTTTCGTCACCTATCTAAATTGAGGGAACTTCTTGTTTACAGCAATTAATTGTAGAATCGGGAGCTAAATCACATTTCACCAGCCACAGGACAGCAAATATGCGTGCGTCTCCCTTAGTTTTAGCTATTACAATTGGATTGGGCCTCAGCTTACCCGCGAACGAAGTGGCGAATGCAGCTTCTAGCAATGTAGAAGTTGCAAAAAGCACAGGTGCCAAAACCTATATTGTGATTTTTGAAGAAGCACCGCTCGCTAGCTTTCGTGGCTCCGATGGTAAAAAATCGAATATGCCGAAGTTGTTGGCTACCAGCCCAAGTGTGACCGGTGAGTCCAGACTTAACCTCAATTCCGCTGCTTCGCAGAACTACCGAAATTTTCTGACAAAGAAGCGCGGTGAACGCATTCAACTGGCTTCCCAGAAGCTGGGCCGTAAACTGACCCCCATCTTTGTATATGATGCCGCAGTGCATGGTGTAGCAATCCGGATGACTGATGCCGAAGCGGCGCTTATGCGTTCAATTCCGGGTGTGAAACGTGTGCAGCCTGAAGTGATCCGTCGTTTAATGACTGATCGCGGACCTACTTGGATCAAGGCTGATCAGGTCTGGGCTGGTGGTGGAACACCATCCATCGTGGGCAATAAAGGCACCGGCATAATCATCGGTGTAATTGATACGGGTATTAACCGTACGCATCCTTCATTTGCAAATGCCGGTACTGCAGGCAATACCTTCGCTGAAACTTTCACGATTACGAATCCGCGGCCTGTCAAATACGGTTACTGCGTAGCCAATCCCACTGCGTGCACCGGCAAAATTATTGGTCTATGGGATTACGTTACCGACTCGGGCTCCTCGGGTAAAACAAGCGATGCGCCGGATACCGATGGGCATGGTACGCATACGGCAAGCACTACTTCTGGCAATCCGATAAAAATTACAATACCAGGTGGCACACCGGCCTACACCCCTACAATCTCTGGCGTGGCGCCGCGTGCAAATATCATTGCCTATAAAGCCTGTAATGCAACCGGTTGCCCATCAGCCATGACTCTGGCTGCCATCAATCAGGCAATTGCTGATGGTGTGAATGTAATCAGTTACTCAATTGGTGGCGGTGCAACCGATCCCTATGCTTTAGTAGGTGACGTTATCGATGACGATGCAGAAGCCTTTTTAGCTGCACGTAATGCAGGTATTGTTTCTTCCGTTGCTGCAGGCAACGACGGCCCGAGTCCCGGCACTTTAAGCAGTCCATCCAATTCCCCGTGGGTAATGTCTGTAGCGGCTACCACACATGACCGTGCCTTGGTTAGGCCTTTGGTTTTGACCGGTGGTGATGTGCCTCGCCCAGGCGGCGGTACGCTTTTTGGTTCCGGCAGTACTAACGGAGTTTTGCCAACTACGCCTATTTCCAGGGCGGCGGCAGCGGCGCCAACTTCGTCCGCCA
>JBDTTC010000015.1:0-10321 GCA_039930825.1 Arenimonas sp. | reverse complement strand
ACGCCGGCATGTTTTCCGGCAACACCATCGCCTTGTAACCAAGCGTGTGGTTGGAAAGACTGACGACATAAGCAGTATCGGGAAAATTCTTTTCGGCTCGACGGCGTGCGAGAAATAATGCCCGCTCGAATTCGTTTTCGGGCAATGGTTTTTCGGCAGCGACGAAGATTTGTTCGATTCGAGGCATTACCGCGAGGGCCTGCTCGCCACAAACGGAATTTTCAGTCGGCACTAAACGCCAACCGAACGTTTCGATGCCGCAGCTTTTTAATTCACGCTGAAGACAGTCCCGGGTGAGTGCAGCTGCTTCACCATCCTGCGGCAAAAAAATCATGCCGACGGCGAACTGGTGGTGAGGCAATGCAATATTGGCTTCTGCTGCCACCGCACGCAGAAAATTGCCTGGCCGATGAATCAGCACGCCGCAACCATCACCGGTTTTACCGTCGGCTCCGACCGCACCGCGATGGCTCAAGCGCGCCAATGCGCTTAACGCGGTTTGTACCAGCCAATGGCTTGGGCGTGCATCGAGGCAGGCGATCAAACCAAAGCCGCAGCTGTCATGTTCAAAGCCCGGCGCATACAGGCCCGGGCCGGTAGCGCTCGTCGCCATAGTCCTGACCCTTCGTTGGTTTATTAGACAGGCCCACAAAGGCCATGCGTCAAAACTCACATAGACCGATAGAGCAGTTGCTCCATATTTGCTCCGAGCGCTTCCTTCAAAGCCCTTGGCCGTTGTACAGTGGGGCTCCTGGTCCTAGCGTTGGAGTTCGGGTATGCGGACGATTTTGGTAGCAAGTTCAAAGGGCGGAGCCGGTAAATCAACACTTTCCACCAACCTGGCCGCGCATTTCGCCGTTGAAGGTAAACGCACCGTTCTGGTCGATGCCGACAAACAACACTCCGCCACCCGCTGGTGTGAAAAGCGGGCTCATCTGGATACTGCCGTTTTGCCGATTGACGGCACGGTGAAGAATTGGCAAAAACAGATACCCGAAAACACACAAATCATCATTATTGATTCGCCTGCGGGTGCCATGGGTGATGACCTCGATCCTTATATTGAACTTGCCGATGCCGTGCTGGTGCCAGTGCTGCCCTCGATGATTGATATTGAAGCCACCGTGCCATTTTTGAACTCGATGGCGAAAAATGCCCGTGTCAAAAAGAAAAAACTGCCGGTAGGTCTGGTCGGTAACCGCCTTAAACCCTGGACCAATGCCTCGCAGCAAGCAATAGAACAACTGAAAAGCTGGCCCTATTCGGTGGTCGGTGAATTACGCGATACACAGGCTTATGTCTTGATGGTGGCATTGGGTAAGAGTGTGTTTGATTACAACTCCGAACAATTGCGCAGCCACCAGGAAGACTGGGCTCCGATACTCAAATGGCTTAAAAAGGTAATTTAATGCGCGAATTAATTCTGCTCCGCCACGCCCATGCCGAAGCCGCTGCAAGCGGCCAAGATGATGTTGATCGTCCACTATCGCGACAAGGACAGGCCGAGGCAGAGGCTGCCGGTCAATGGCTGAAAGCCAACGGCTATATGCCTGACCGCGTTGTTTGTTCAAGCGCCAGACGCGCCCGCGAGACCCTCGAGCAAGTGTTGTCGGTGATTGGTTATATCGAACAAAAGCAGGAACCTAGAGTTTACGAAGCAACGCCTGGCGATTTGATGGCCGTTGCCGATGAGCAGAAAGATTTATCGCGCGTTTTAATCGTCGGTCACAACCCGGGTTTGGAACAATTGGTCGCCCTGATCAGTTCGGGCCAATCCGGTGATTTTCGTGGCATGCCGGCAGGTGCCGTTGCCGTGTTGAAACTGCCCGCCGATACCGATCTCGAACCGGGCATCGCCGAGTTAGCTGCGTTTTGGTGGCCATAAGAAATTTACTGGCGCTTTTGCTTCTGATGGCAAACGCGCAGGCGCAAGCATCAATAATCGACAGCTCGCGTTCCCGTGCGAGCTTCACGATCCACCCACGTTTACCGATTGCCTCGCAAGGCCGCTTTGAATCATTGGGCGGCGCCTTGCTTGCTCAAGCCAAACAGCAATGGAAAGTCGAAGTACAAGTCGATGCCCGCAAGCTCAGCTTCAACGGCCCGCAATGGCTGTCTAAAATGGCGCGTTCGGACGCTTTTCTCGATGCCGAAAATCATCCGAATATCCAGTTCGTCTCCCTACCGTTCAACAAGGTTTTGCTCGAAAAAGGCGGTGAGCTGGAAGGCCGGTTAATGCTGCGCGGACAGCAGCAAACAGTCCGTTTTCACATCGAAAAATCCGGCTGCAAACGTCCGGGCTATGAATGCGATCTTGTCGTCAACGGTACCGTGAAGCGCCGCGAATTTGGCATGCAAGCGTATCGTTTCAGTATCAAGGATAATGTCGACTTTGAATTCCGTATTCGTTTACTGGCTGAACCCGTATCGTGAAATGGCTAAAACCACTTGGTATTTTCTGCTTGCTGCTTACTCTCGCTGCCTGTTCGCATCTTCCGAAAGAAAAAAGAATGCGCGCCGATAACATCGCGCAGCAGCACCGCGACACGAGCCTGAACTGCCAGCAAGACGATGCCTGTGCATTGAAATCACCCTTGTACGATCTGGCCGACCAGGCGAACCTCGAATCGACTGTTATTGCTCCGAAGCATGCGGTAATTTTGCTTGATCGCGGCCAGGATTCATTGACTGCACGCCTGCATCTGATTTACAGCGCAAAAAAAAGCATCGAACTGCAGACCTTTATTTTCGACCAGGACGATTCCGGTCAACTCACACTGCAAGCCTTGATGGACGCTGCCAAGCGCGGCGTGAAAGTAAGAATCCTGCTCGACCAGCAATACGGACTGGCCGATCCAAACCTGCAAGCATATCTGGCGAGCTACCACACCAATTTTGAAATGCGTTTGTACAATCCCTTATTCGACGAGGCGCGTACACAGAAACTTGAATTTGTCGCCGGCATTTTTTTCACTTTCAAAAAGCTCAACCAGCGCATGCACAGCAAGCTACTGCTGGTGGATGACAAAATCGCGATTATTGGTGGTCGCAACATTGAAGACCGATATTTCGACTGGAGCAGTGTTTACGATTACCGCGATCGCGACTTACTAATCGCCGGCCCGGTGGCTAAGGACATGGAAAGCAATTTCGAAGCTTTCTGGGCTTACCGTAAAAGTTTGCCTCCCACCAGTCTGAAAGATGTTGCACAGCGCCTGATTAGCCATGACGGTCCGCCGGATAAAAAAAATCTGTTTATATCCAAAGTTTTTTCTACCCGTGCCGAAAAAATGAATCTAGCCGCGCACGACAGCGTTGCAGTAATGGCTCAACTGGGAAAATATCTTGTCTGGGTCAATGAAGTTGACTTTCTGGCTGACTTGCCCAGCAAACATAACGATGTGAACCCCGGCCGTGCCGAAGCTTCACTTGCCTTGTACGATTTGGTAAGCAACAGCCAGCAAGAAATTATTATGCAAACGCCTTACTTGGTAATGTCGCGCAAAGCACGCAAAGTATTCAAAACCCTGCACCGCAAACAGAATTCACCCAAAATAATTATTTCGACCAATTCGCTAGCCGCTACCGATGCCTTTCCGGTGTATGCAATGTCGCATAAATATAAGCGCATGTATTTGCGCGAGCTGGGCTTCCAGATTCACGAGTTCAAGCCTTTTCCCGAGAGCGCTCCGTTCGATATGGTCGCAATGAAATCAGACGACCCCGATAGCAAGGAAGGCATGCCGATACTGGGCTCGGGCTCCTCCGGTTCCGCATCCGGAGTGCCGCCACTGAAGCGAGCCGGCGTACGAGTCGGCCTGCATGCAAAATCAATGGTGCTCGATGGCAATATCGCCGTAGTGGGCAGTCATAATTTTGATCCGCGTTCTGATAATTTCAATACCGAAAGCCTGGTCATCATTCCCGACAAGAATTTCGCGCAAGCATTGGCTGCAAGCATTCATCGCGACATGCTGCCGGAAAATGCCTGGGCTATTGCACCCAGGCCGAAGCCGCCGATTTTTTCCGGGCTGAATTACAGTCTCGGAAAACTTTCCGAAAAACTGCCTATATTCGATATCTGGCCATTTCCCTATGCCACCAGTTACGAATTAAAAGAAGGCTGCCAACCGGTGCCGTTCACCGACAAACGCTTTCATGAATGCTACGAACAAGTCGGCGATTTTCCCGAAGTGGATTTGCCACTGAAAGGTATATATACGCGAATGGTTACCGCATTCGGCGCGGGCCTAGTACCCATCCTATAGCATCCCCCCCCCCCGTAGGAGGGCCCTTGGGATCAACCAAAAAAATCCCGACTTCCGCCGGGATTTCATACGCATAAAATCTACTACTCAAAACCTATAAAGCATCACCATCAAGCTCGCCGGTCCGGATTCGCATCACGCGTTCTAGTTCATAGACAAAGATTTTGCCATCACCGATTTTCCCGGTATTGGCCGCGTTCTGAATTGCTTCAACTACACGCTCGAGCTGGTCACCATTGACGGCGACCTCGAGTTTGATCTTCGGCAGAAAATCCACCACGTACTCGGCGCCCCGATAAAGCTCGGTGTGGCCTTTCTGGCGACCAAAGCCTTTCACTTCGGTCACCGTTACGCCGGTCACGCCGACTTCCGAAAGCGCTTCGCGTACATCGTCTAGTTTGAATGGCTTGATAATTGCCATAACCATTTTCATTGGGTTTGCTCCTCGCAATAAAATATTCAGGGCTGTCTCGGGATAGTGGGCGAATTACAGGTTGTAGCCACGCTCATCGTGCAAGACTAAATCCAGACCTTCGGTTTCACCATCGCTATCAATACGCATTGGCGATATTTTATTCACCAAGCCCCAGGCAATGAAGGTTACCGCACCCGACCAGGCACAGGTCACTAAAACCGCCAAGGCTTGCTTGCCGACTTGTGCGCCCATCGACATCCCTTCGGCCAGACCAACGCCGCCCAATGCACTATGCGCGAACACTCCAGTCAGCAATGCGCCGACGATTCCGCCGACACCATGCACGCCAAATACATCGAGACTATCGTCATAACCGAGTTTACGTTTCAAACGCGACGATGCAAGGAAACACAGCACACCCGCACTCAAACCAATCACCAAAGCACCGGTCGGGCCACAGCTGCCGGAAGCCGGCGTAATCGCCACCAAGCCCGCAACGGCACCGGATACTACACCGAGCAATGATGGTTTGCCGTGCGAAATCCATTCGGCAAACATCCAGCTCAAAGCCGCTGCTGCTGCCGCAATTTGCGTGACCAGCATCGCCATGCCAGCACTACCATTCGCCGCCGCCGCGCTGCCGGCATTAAAGCCAAACCAGCCGACCCACAATAAACTGGCACCGACCAAGGTTGAGGTCAGGTTATGCGGCATCATTGCCGTGGTGGGATAACCCTTGCGCTTGCCGACCATAATGCAGGCGACCAGGCCCGCGATACCGGCATTGATATGCACCACCGTACCGCCGGCAAAATCCAGTACACCCCAATCCCAGAATATGCCGCCAGCACCGGCCCAAGCCATATGTGCAATAGGCAGGTAGGAGAAGGTGAACCAAAGTGCGGTGAAGAACAGTAGCGGCCCAAAGCGAACCCGCTCTGCAAATGCACCAACGATGAGAGCAGGCGTAATCGCCGCGAAGGTGAGCTGGAACATCACGAATACGGTTTCCGGAATGGTGCCAAACAGACTGTCACGGCCAACAGAGAACAACATGACTTTATCGAATCCCCCGATAAAGCTATTGAGATTGATAACTCCCGCTTCCATACCTTGGGTGCTGAAGGCAATGCTATAGCCGTAAATCAACCAGAGCACGGTAATCAAACTCACAATAGTGAAACATTGCATGAGTACGCTAAGCACGTTCTTCGAGCGGACCAAGCCGCCATAGAACAATGCAAGTCCGGGAATGCTCATCATCAGCACGAGCAGACTGGAGGTGAGCATCCAGGCGGTATCGCCGGAATCAGCGGTTGCCGCCGCCGTCTGGGCCCAGGCAGGTGAAGCGATGAGTGCTGCGAGCGAAATGAATAACGCGATAAATTTTTTGGACATGGTCAACCCCCTTGTTAATGACGTTTATAAACACCATCAATAGGATTGAATGCTCGCGATTTTCGTGTTTAATTATGGACCCGCTGAAAAAGAGCTAGCGTAGGATTTTTCCTACGTTTCAGGCTCTTTTTGCCTGATATTCTCCGCGCACTTATCTGAACATACTCACATCGCCCCTTAGGAGTAAGCATCGATGATTGACCTGAAAGCGATAGATGACCTGGCCCGCCGCCTAAATGATCTGGTTCCACCCGGCCTGAACGATGCCCGTGCCGATCTCGAACAGAATTTCAAAGCGACGCTGCAAACGGGTTTGAATAAATTGAACTTGGTTACCCGCGAAGAGTTCGATGTGCAACGTGCTGTCTTGCTGCGTACCCGCGAAAAAATCGATACGCTCGAACGCGCGATCGAAGTTCTGGAAGCACGCTTAAGCGCGCCTTCCAGCAATAGCAAAAACTAAGCCCAACGGATTTTCCCATGACACTGGCGCTGGCCTATAGCCGCGCCCGAACGGGCGTTTATGCGCCGGAAGTTCGGGTCGAAATTTATCTTGCCGGCGGATTGCCGCATTTCAATATTGTCGGCTTGCCCGAAGCGGCGGTGCGCGAGAGCCGTGACCGGGTACGCGCAGCGATTCAATGTTCAAACTTTGAATTTCCGAATCGTAAAATTACCGCCAATCTTGCCCCGGCAGATTTACCGAAAGACGGTGGACGTTTTGATCTCGCCATTGCACTTGGAATTCTTGCCGCTAGCGGCGAAGTGAGTCCCGAAGCCTTGGCAAAATACGAATGCCTTGGCGAACTTGCACTGACCGGCGAATTGCGTGAAGTCGATGGCGTACTGCCCGCGGCACTTGCCGCCGCCAAAGCGGGCCGCGCCCTAATCGTGCCTGTTGGTAATGGCGATGAAGTCGCGCTAGCCAGCGATGTTGAAGCCTATGTCGCACGCAGCTTGCTCGACGTTGTTGCACACATCAACGGCGTTAGCACACTGCCATTGGCAATGCCGAAAACAATAATTAACGAACCAATTTTTTATCTCGACCTGGCCGATGTGCGCGGACAATTACAAGCGCGTCGTGCTTTGGAAATTTCCGCGGCTGGCGCACATCATTTACTCTTGATAGGTCCTCCCGGCTGCGGAAAAACTTTGCTCGCTTCACGCTTGCCGGGCCTGTTGCCGGATGCTTCAGAACAAGAAGCATTGGAAAGCGCCGCGATTGCCTCCGTCAGTGGCCGTGGTGTTGATATCGCAAGATGGCGTTTGCGAAATTTTCGATCGCCGCATCACACGGCATCGGCGGTCGCATTGGTGGGAGGTGGTGCCGAACCACGTCCTGGTGAAATATCGCTTGCACATAATGGTGTCCTATTTTTGGACGAGCTAGCCGAATGGGATCGTCGAGCCCTGGAAGTTTTACGCGAACCTTTGGAATCCGGTGTAGTCACTATTTCCCGTGCGGCACGACAAAGTGAATTTCCGGCACGCTTCCAACTCGTTGCCGCCATGAATCCCTGCCCCTGCGGATGGTCCGGCGATCCCTCCGGCCGCTGCCGATGCTCGCTCGACGCCATCTTGCGTTATCGCTCGCGCTTATCAGGCCCGCTGATGGATAGAATTGATCTGCAATTATCGGTGCCTCGATTGGCTCCACACGAAATGCGAAGCGATGCTCCACGTGGCGAAGCGACTGAAATCGTGCGTGCACGCGTAATAGCTGCACGCGACATACAAATGCAGCGTTGCGGGAAGACCAATGCACGGCTCTCGCAATCAGAAACCGAAAACTTCTGTCGTCTGGCCACCAAGGATCAAAATCTTCTAGAACGTGCAATGGACGCGCTTCAATTATCCGCACGCGCAACGCATCGAATTCTTCGCGTATCCAGAACAATCGCCGACTTAGCAGCTAGCGAAAATATCGAGACCCTGCATTTGAGTGAAGCCATCGGATATCGACAATTGGATCGAGGCCAATCGCACGTCGTTGCATAAAAGCGAATCCCTCGCGGAACCCCTCCTCACCTCGTAAGAGGCCGCTTGCGGGCGACCAATCGCCATGCTTCACCACTATCGATAGCATAGGCTCATGAATCGGAACGAAGCTCTCACGAATCTATTCCGCCAGCCCTCTTCACTCCGTTCGAGGCCGCTTGCGGGCGACTAATCGCCATGCTCCGTTACTATCGATAGTATTGGCTCATGAAATCGGAACGAAGCTCTCACGAACCGACTCCACAAGCCCTCTTCATCTCGTTGGAGGCCGCTTGCGGGCGACTAATCGCCATGCTCCGCTACTATCGATAGTATTGGCTCATGAAATCGGAGAGCTCCAATGCAATTGCTCATATCCTCATCGGTTTTACTAAGCTCCGTCATTCAAAACGAGATCACCATGACTTCGGCACACGGAAATTGTCTTTGCGGCAACATTGAATTCACTGCCCAATTACCCAGTCGCTGGGTCGCGCATTGCCATTGCACCATGTGCCAAAAAGCGGGTGGGTCGGCATTCATTACCTGGGTGGGCATGGAAGAAGGCAGGCTTACCCTGCATGATCCGAACAACCAGCTGCGCTGGTTTGCCTCATCGACCGACGCCAAACGTGGCTTCTGCAATACCTGCGGTACTCCGCTTTTTTTCAGATCCCATCGCTGGCCGGATGAAATTCACATCACTCTAGCCAACTTTCAAACACCGGTGGATAAAGCTCCACAAGCGCATGCATTCTGGGATACCCATGTCGAATGGGTCGCGATAATTGACGAGCTGCCTCGTAAAACCGCACAGCAAATTTTCAATGAATAACACAAAGTAATTTGTCACCCGCTGGTACTACCGCGCGAGGAATTTATGGTAGCCATGGCTACACGGGTAATTTATATCGCCAATAAAAGCGGAAATATCGCTCGATATCGAAGTTATTTATCCAACGGACTTCTCACCCCGCGACCGCCCTTATTCAATACATGCGTATAGATTTGTGTGGTCGTGACATCCTTGTGACCCAATAATTCCTGCACTGTGCGAATGTCATAACCGGCTTCAATCAAATGCGTTGCAAAGCAATGCCTAAGCGTATGGCAACTGACCGGCTTGTCGATTGCCGCATTCATTGCTGCTTTCGATACCGCACGCTGCAATACTTTTTCATCGATATGGTAACGGCGAATCTTGTTATCGCGCGGGTCATGCGAAAGCCGCGATGCCGGAAACACGTACTGCCACATCAGCAATTTATTCGCATTCGGATATTTCTGCGACAACGCATCTGGCAAGTAAACACCTTGCCACTTGTTATTCATATCATCACGATGATATTCACGAACTTTTTCCATTTGCAACTGCAACGGATCCACCAGCTTTGCCGGCAAAACCGTATGTCGATCCCTTGCGCCTTTGCCATCACGTACTAGAATTTCATTACGCGCAAAATCAACGTCCTTGACCCGTAAACGGATGCACTCCATCAAACGCATGCCGGTACCGTATAACAAACTAGCCATCAGCCATTCCCTGCCATCGAGCCGCGCCAAAACCCGCGTGACTTCATCAACTGACAACACCACCGGCAAATGGGATGGCCGTTTTGCCCGAACGACATTCTCCATCCATGGCAGGGGTTTTCCCAACACCTCGCGATAAAGAAAAAGCAAAGCCGATAAGGCCTGATTTTGAGTGCTCGGGCTGACGTTCCCCTTGACCGCAAGATGCGTCAAAAACTGCTCGACCTCTTTCCCTGCCATTTCAGATGGGTGTTTTTTGTTATGGAATAAGATGAATCGTTTTATCCAATTGCTATAGGACTCTTCCGTTCGAAGACTGTAATGCTTCAATCGACACCTCCCCCGCACTGCCTCTAGCAAAGCGGATTTATGTGGCGTTCTAGCCGTTGAAACCCGCTTCGTCAGCCGAGAATTCGCGGGGTCGGTAAACGGGGTCAAAGTGGTGTCATATTTCATATCAGGGTCATAATGGTGTGTAGCAACCATCATTCAGTTTCGACCCTAAAATGTCTGTCAGGAAAACACTGAATCCCGCGTAGGAAAAGCTTGCCCCCAAATCACTGCAAGGGCTACCCTTGCTACACCCCAATAATGGGGTTAACTAGTTGTTAGGTTCCTTGACTGGTGCCGTTAGCAGGTGCTATAAAGTGACCACTAGTAACTGAGGTAACTTCCATGCAAACCAAATTCTCCGAAGACGTAATCCCGCTTGCGGACCTCAAAGTTA
>JBDTTC010000014.1:0-6146 GCA_039930825.1 Arenimonas sp. | reverse complement strand
AAGTGTTGGAAATATTAGTCGCTGAAATACCGGTGAGCCGGTCATAGCCGGCGCTCAATCCAAAGTTATTATCGCCATCGCCAAAACCAAGCCCTGCGTCGATCGCTGCGCGACCATAACTGCCTACACTTAATTCGGCAAAATTGGACGGTTTACGTGTGAAAAATTGAATCACGCCGCCTATTGCATCCGATCCCCATAAAGCAGCTCGTGGGCCGCGCACGATTTCGATTCGTTCAATCAAAGCGATTGGTAAATGTGCCAGATCGAACACGCCTTGCGAAGCCGAGTTCGAGCGTACGCCATCGATCAAAATTAGCGTGTGATTGGAATTGCTGCCGCGCATGAATACCGCGTTGTTCGAGCCTGGACCGCCGCTGCGGGCAATATCCAGGCCGGCTTGCCTGCTTAGCAAATCAATGACGTCTGGCGCCTGACTTTGCTCGATTTGCTCGCGTGTAATGACAGTGACCGATGCTAAGGTTTTTTCTCGTGAAATCTCGGTGCGGTTTGCAGTTACCAGCAATGCATCGAGTGTCTTGGCTTCATCGGCAAATGCCGATAATGAAAATGAAATCGCGACGGCCAGCGTCGTCAATTTGATACAGTTCAACATGTTGTTCTCCGAAATGCTCACCCGCAGTAGCAGCAGGCGATGGAGAACGGACAAACATGCACGCAAGCGTGCAAACTCGCCAAATCGCCCACCGCGATTGCTGTTGGGTCAAATGACCCGGCAACAGGCCGGTCTCCGGACTCATCAAACAACTTGGGCACTAGCCGAAGCCGTCTCTTTCTCCTTCCCAGAAATATCGATTCCCAGTGGTCACTGAAAGATGCATCGTTTGCGATGCTGACTTACCGTTGCGGGGGCAGTGTTGGAATCAAACCAACTTCCCGACACCTGTTACGGCGCGTATTGTAAACCTTGCGTGAAAGGCAGGCCAGCTAAAAGTCCTGTTCTGCTTCCAAGCCATCAAATTCACCGTTTTCATCGGTACGGCTGTGCAACATGATCGGTCTGCAGCAGACTGGACAGTCTTCGATGTAATCGGAATCTCCACCTGAGCTATCAATCAAAGCCTCGAAACGTTCGCCGCAATGCGGGCAGCGGATGAATTTGGAGTCCAAATTTGGCATAGCAAATTGCCTCGGCGTAGAAGCGGCGGAAGCCGCGGAAAATCTGCGATAAGAATAATACGCGTCAATTTATTTGTAAGGGGACCAGATTATATCAATTCGGAAGTGCCGAATAACTTCGCCATTGTCATCCCCGAATACTCTTGTCGGGGACCTAGGGACGTTCAATATCGCGAGCAACGACAATGGCTCACTACCTGCGCGGGACGACAGAGGTGGAATATAATTTCCTCAGTCTTGTAAAAACAAACCCATCACATCATTGCTGAAACGATGGCCCAATTCGGTCAGAATCACCTGGCCATTATGTTCTTCAAGCCAGCCCATTATTTTTGCATGCACCATTTTTTTATCGATGGTGCTTCGATCAAGCCCGGTGCGCACTTCAAAATCCTTGATTGCCCAACCTTCCGACAAACGCAAGGCATTCAGCATGTAATCGAACGGACGGTTGTCATGGGTAACTAATTCATCGCCGCCAATACGATTTTCGGTCTTCGAATGTTGCAGATAATCGCGTGGATTTTTCACTTTCCAGCGCCGCAAAATATCGCCGCTGGCACCGGAGGAAATTTTGCCATGCGCGCCAGCGCCTATACCGAGGTAGTCACCGTAGCGCCAGTAATTCAAATTATGTGCGCATTGCTGATCGGCTTTTGCATAAGCAGAGATTTCATACTGTTGAAAGCCGTGTTCTGCCAGAAGAGCCTGGCCTTGCTCCTGCAGTGACCACGCGGCATCTTCATCAGGTAGATTTGGCGGCGGTTTTGCAGCAAAAACCGTATTGGCTTCCATCGTCAAATGATAATAGGAAATATGTGTAGGCGATAAGGCCAGCGCACGTTCCACATCGTATCTGGCCATGTCGATATTTTGCCCCGGCAAGGCAAACATCAAATCCAGATTAATGTTTTTGTAGCCGGCATCCTGAGCCATTTTTACTGCAGTTTCAGCTTCGCCCGAATCGTGGATGCGGCCCAATATTTTCAAGCAATCATCATTGAAACTCTGAATGCCGAAACTCAAACGATTTACGCCAGCGCCCAAATAATTTTCAAAACGACCGTGCTCGGCAGTGCCGGGATTGCACTCCATCGTGATCTCGGTATTCGGTGCAAATTTCAATCTTGCGCGACAGGCATCCAGTATGCGTTCAATGGCATCAGGCGGAAACAAACTGGGCGTGCCACCACCGAAAAAAACCGAATGGATCGAACGCCCCCAAACCAAGGGTAAGTCTTGTTCCAGATCATTGGTCAATGCCTCTATATAGGCATCAATCGGTAATTCGCTTTTTTGTTCATGCGAATTGAAATCGCAATAAGGACATTTTTTAACACACCACGGTATATGGATGTAAAGCGATAGCGGCGGTGGAATCAAGGCAGGCATTTTATGTATAACGGGCGTTCAATAACTCGCGCAGTTTCAATAAAGCCCGGCCACGATGACTGATATGGTTTTTGATATCAGTCGGTAATTCGGCGGCGCTGCATTGCTGGTCTGGCACGAAGAAAATCGGGTCGTAACCAAAACCATTGCTGCCGCGTGGCAATTCCAGTATTTCGCCTTCCCAGATGCCTTCGGCAATCAAGGGCTGCGGGTCGTGCGCATGCTTGATCATCACGATCAAAGAATAGAATCTTGCAGTACGTTCTGTTCTGGGAACATCGATCATTTCAGCCAATACTTTTTTGATATTGCCTTCGGCATCGCCGTGCACACCGGCGTAATGTGCCGATATCAATCCGGGTGCGCCGTTGAGCGCATCGATGATCAAGCCTGAGTCATCGGCAATGGCCGGCAAGCCGGTAATCGCACTGGCATGACGTGCCTTGATCAATGCATTCTCGACAAACGTATGGCCATCTTCAATGGCATCGCTCACGCCGAGTTCTGCCTGCGTGACTATCGTGTAACCGATATCCGACAACAGCGGCTGCATCTCGGTGACTTTGCCGCGGTTGGAAGTGGCGAGGACAAGATTTTTCATGGGAAAGATGGGAGGTGAGAGGCGGGAGGCGTGAGCAATTGTCGTCCCGGCGAAAGTCGGAACCCAGAAGCATGCAGTTTATAGAGATCTAATAATTGGCATGCAGCTTTTGAGCTTCTGGGTTCCGGCCTTCGCCGGAATGATGGATTTAATTTTCAATGATTTTGTTCAAACACCATTCAAGGCTTGCTGCTGCAACACTAATAATTCCTTGATGCCTTTATCCGCCAGAGCCAGCAAGGCATCGAGTTCTTCGCGACGGAATGCATGGCCTTCCGCGGTACCTTGCAATTCGATAAAGCCACCGCCGTCATTCATCACGACGTTCATGTCGGTATCGCATTGCGAATCTTCGGCATAATCCAAATCCAGCACCGGTGTGCCTTGATAGATGCCGACCGATACTGCAGCGACAGCACCCAGAATTGGATTTTTGCTAATGTCGCCACGTTTTTTCAGTACGGCAACCGCATCACACAGGGCAACAAAAGCGCCGGTAATCGCCGCAGTGCGGGTGCCGCCATCGGCCTGAAGCACATCGCAGTCGAGTGTAATGGTGCGTTCGCCCAATGCCTTGCGATCAACGCAAGCACGCAGTGCACGACCAATCAAACGTTGAATTTCGAGCGTGCGGCCACCTTGTTTACCGCTGGCGGCTTCGCGATTCATGCGGTCATGGGTCGAGCGCGGCAGCATGCCGTACTCGGCGGTCACCCAGCCTTCGCCTTTGCCGCGTAAAAAGCCCGGCGCCTTATTGTCGATACTGGCGGTGCAAAGCACGCGGGTATCACCGAAGCTGATAAGAACCGAGCCCTCGGCATGCTTGGTGAATTGGCGTTCAATGCGAACATCGCGCATCTGGTCTACAAGTCGATTACTGGGGCGGGTCATGGTGTTCCAATCATTACGTCAATCAGGGTCGAATAGATTACCATTGTCCCCCAATGTTTCGGGAGTTCAGCATGATTCGTAGTATGACCGCGTTTGCCGGTAGTGAAGCACCCGCCACCGGCGGTAGCCTGAGTTGCGAATTACGCGCGGTCAATCATCGATATCTGGAACTCTCGGTTCGTCTGCCGGAAGAATTGCGCGCCGTTGAAACCAGTTTTCGTGAACGGGTATCGCAAAAAGTATCGCGCGGGAAAATCGATTTGAGTTTTCGTTATCGCCCGGCGGTCGGCAATGTCACCGATTTGAAAGTCAATGAACGTTTGCTTGATCAGCTGGCACAGCTCGGCAACCGTCTTGCAGGAAAATTTCCGCACGCTACTACCGAAATTACCGAATTGCTGCGTTTCCCCGGTGTGTTGGAAGAAGCGCCGCTCGATCAGGTCGGCTTGCAGTCCGAAGCGATGGCTTTGCTCGATGTCACTTTGAAAGAGTTTGTTGCCGCGCGCGAACGAGAAGGCGGAAAACTGGCCGCCGTCATGCAGGAAAAAATCGACGGTATCGAACGTATTGTTTCGCAAGTGCGCGAATGGCTGCCGGAAATTCGTACGGCCTTGCGCAGCAAAATGGAAATCAAACTCGCTGATTTGAAATTGCCACTGGATCCGGGTCGCTTGGAACAGGAAGTCGTTTTGAATTTGCAAAAGATCGATGTCGATGAAGAGCTTGATCGTTTGACTAGCCATGTTGCCGAAGCCCGTCGTATTTTTAAACTACCCGAAGCCGTTGGCCGCCGGCTGGATTTTTTGATGCAGGAATTTAATCGTGAAGCTAATACACTGGGTTCGAAATCCGTCGATAGCCGCACGACGCAATCAGCCGTTGAGCTAAAAGTATTCATTGAGCAACTACGCGAACAAGTACAAAACCTCGAGTAAGGGAGTGATCATGCGCGGAACTTTATACATCGTCGCAGCGCCTTCGGGAGCAGGAAAGTCGAGTCTGGTAAACGCTGTCTTGTCACGTGAAACCGGCATTGCCCTTTCGATATCCTTCACTTCACGCAAGGCACGACCAGGCGAACGTCACGCGCAGCATTACCATTTCATCAGTAAAGAAGAATTCGAGGGCATGATCGCCCACGGCGATTTTTTTGAGCATGCACTAGTTCATGGTGATTACAAAGGTACTGCCAAACAATCGGTCGAGCCGCAATTGGCGGCCGGCAAGGATGTGTTGCTCGAGATTGATTGGCAGGGGGCGCGCCAGGTCAGGGAAAAATTGCCGGATGCGATCAGTATCTTTATCTTGCCGCCGTCTAAAGATGCGTTGGAAACCAGAATGCGAAATCGCGGTCAGGACTCCGATGAAGTCATCAGGCAGAGGCTTGCCAATGCACGCGAAGAAATGTCGCATTACAATGAATTTGACTACGTCATCGTGAACGAAAACTTTGATGCAGCGGTGAGCGAACTGCGCGCAATTTTTCAGGCGCAGCGTCTGAAGCAGGCTGTCCAGCAACAGCGCCACCAAGCGCTAATTAAAAATTTATTGACCTAGACGATAAATTTTATTTTCTTGGCGGCTTTGGCAGCTTATGTCCACCGAGCTTTTCAATCGACTGAATGAGGCAGCGCTGATTGGCAAATACCACGCCATCTTCGCCGGCTCTTACTTTATTCGAGAAGCTTTCAAGCTTCATTCTTTCTGCAGTCAATAAACCTGGGCAATTCTCTGTCAGGTTCAGTAGATACGCTTCATCATCCAGTACCCAGTAGATCAGACGCTGTTCGTCGAGAACTAGCCATTTGGATGTTGTTGTTGTGCGAAAAGCCTGAATGCGTCCAATGATTGAAGCTTCATAGGGAGTTGGGTCCACATTCGCGCGTTTTAGTGCAGGTGCAGGGTTTGGGGTAGGGGCAGGTAGTGCAGCAGCCATCGGCATAGACGGGCTTGTTTTCGGTTCAGCCGCGGTCTTGGACTTTGGTTTTGCCACCGGTGCGGGCAGCGCAGCCTGCCTTGCCATCTGCAACTCCAGCACTCGGAGCTCGGCTTCTTTTAATTGAATGTCCTGTTTCAATCGTTCAATTTCAGACCTCGCCCTGTTTATATCCGCTTGGGTCAC
>JBDTTC010000013.1:0-5273 GCA_039930825.1 Arenimonas sp. | reverse complement strand
GAGAAAGTTTTCCCCGACCGCAGCGACCGCATTAAGAATCCGCTCATGGTGCACCACTAGGCAAGGACGAAGTCGAAGCGGCGCGGAAACAATTGAACTGGCCATATGCGGCATTCGAAATTCCTGAAGATATTTACGCCGGTTGGCGTGCAGGTAATACCGGCCTTGTTCGTGAAGAACAATGGAATCGTTTATTCGATAAATATGCGAATGCATTTCCAAAAGAAGCGGCAGAATTGACTCGTCGTTCGCACGGTATTTTGCCGAATACTTTTTCTGATGATGCCGATGCTTATATTGCGAAACTGCAAACTGAAGGTCCCGTGGTTGCCTCCCGCAAAGCATCGCAAATGGCTATTGAAGCCTTCGCGCCGCTATTGCCGGAGTTGATCGGTGGTTCCGCTGATTTGGCGCACTCAAATCTAACTTTGTGGAAAGGTAGCAAATCGGTAAATTCCTCCGACGCCGATGCCAACTATGTGTATTACGGTGTCCGCGAATTTGGCATGAGTGCGATCAGCAATGGTCTGGCCTTGCATGGCGGTTTTCTGCCTTACGATGCAACATTCCTTGTGTTCTCGGATTACTCACGCAATGCTTTGCGCATGTCGGCCTTAATTCCGGCCCGCAATATTCACGTGTTTACACATGACTCTATTGGTTTGGGCGAAGACGGCCCGACCCATCAACCGGTCGAGCACATGGCATCGTTGCGTTACATTCCGAATAATGATTTGTGGCGTCCCTGCGACGCGGTGGAATCGGCCGTGTCCTGGAAAAAAGCGATTGAACGGAAAGATGGTCCAACTTGTTTGATTTTCTCGCGTCAAAATCTTGCGCATCAAACACGCGATGAAAAACAGGTCGCCAATATAGAACGCGGTGGCTATGTGCTGCATGATGTTGCGAATTTCGATGTCATCGTCATTGCGACTGGGTCGGAAGTTGACCTGGCGATGCAAACGGCAAAGCAACTCAATGCCGAGGGCATCAAAACTCGTGTTGTCTCAATGCCGAGCACGAACACTTTTGATAAGCAGGATTCGGAATATCGCGAATCGGTATTGCCATCAGTTTGCCGCAAGCGTATTGCGATTGAAGCAGGCGTTACCGATTTTTGGCGCAAATATGTTGGTCTTGATGGTGCGGTGATTGGTATTGATACTTTCGGTGCTTCGGCGCCAATCGATGCTTTATACAAACACTTCGGCATCACGCTAGAGGCGTCTGTCGCTGCCGCGAAGGCCTTGTAAGTACGATGACTGAAATACTGGCGTTCCTCGAAGGGATTGCGGCCATTTGGTGGGTATGGCTGATTGTGGCCTTCGTGATGGCAGGTTCAGCCGCCTTCTCCGGCATGTTCGCGCTTGCGTCGGGCACCGCATTCGGTACCCATTACCACACGCTGACTTCACGTCAGCGTTGGATGGGTCGGTTTGCGTTATACAGCGCGATATTGACTTGCTTTTTTACCACAATGGTTGGTTTTGCTGCGGCGGTTTATTGCGTGGTGATACTGCTGCGTTGATGCAATTTCGGTAGGAGCGGCGTAAGCCGGGAATACCTGAAAGATTCGCGGCTTATGCCGCTCCTGCCAATTTATTTACTTGCCAAAAACCTTGCGCAACAAGTTGCTGCTTTGCTTCAGTGGGTTGTTCCGAATTTCTTTTTCCTGTTCCCCAATGTAGTGATAAAGACAATCCATCGCCTTATCTGTAACGTAGCGATCTAGATCAATCGATTCACCGCCACCAAGCAACTTCGTGACGCCGGAATTTTTTGCCCGACATTTCCTTATATCGTTTGGTGACGCCGGTTTTCTTCGTTGCATCGGCAATAATCGGCATGAACTTGGTGCGTAATTTGTCTTCAGTAACACGTCGAAAAAATTTCGTGCCCGCATTTTCGTCGCCGCGCACTATGTTGACGGCATCTTGAATCGTCATTTGACGCAGAGCGTCGGCAAAAATATCAGCAGCAGCTGGTATGGCTTTTTCAGCAGCACGATTCATGGAAAGCTCGAATTCGGCCACTTTTTTTCCTGCGCCCGTTTGGCGGGATAGATCCGCGATTTTGCGTAATTGTTTAGGTACCAGGATTCTTACCAGCGGATCTTTGTTGAAACCATCCTCACGCCCCAGTTGTTTTATCGCTCGACTCACGCCCTGCGCCATCGCTTCCATAACGCCGTCAGAGGCTTCGGTTTCACTCAAATTAC
Source organism: Arenimonas sp. (assembly GCA_039930825.1). GTDB lineage: Bacteria > Pseudomonadota > Gammaproteobacteria > Xanthomonadales > Xanthomonadaceae > Arenimonas. Next base: position 3,055 of record JBDTTC010000013.1, on the reverse strand, counting down.
TTTTGTTCTGCGAGCCGCGTAATTGCTTTTGAAGTTTCGATCCAATGGAATCGGCTTAAATCATTCCGGCAATGGAAAGCGATATATGGATGGATGCAATAAGCACAGATGTGCGCATGACGAAACGCCCGTTAGAATGAGGATGATTCATGTTAGCGCCGAACGACGCTGGTGCCCATCACCAGCGTCTGCCTGTCTTACTGGTTGATTGTGTAATTTACCGGCACCAGAGCCAATGCTGGTATTGCAATGCCTTGGTGCATTGCCGGATGAAAACGCCATGTTGCAAGCACGTGTTTTATGGCGTTTTTATCCAGTTCTTTATAGCCACTGCTTTTCTTAAGGGTGACATCGATAGGGCGGCCGTCTGCTCCAACTTTTACCAATAGTAATACTGTTCCTTCTTCACCATTCCGTAATGAAAGCGCTGGGTATTTCGGCGGTGGTGCGAACTCCGTACTAAGGCTGATCGGCCCACTGGGTGGCTCGGTGGTTTCGCCCAAGCCATCGGCTAGTGGCGGTAAAACATAGGCATCGTCATTTACACCACCTTCGGTCAACACGAGCGGAGGCGTTACTGGCGGAGTAAAGGTTTGCTTTTGAACGATGGGAACTAGCGTTGGCTTGACTTCCAGTTTGCGCTCGATGGGAACGGGCCGCGGAATCGGTATATCTTTCGGTTTCTCATAATCCGGTAGAACAATTTGCTCGGAAGAATCCACCATCGGCGGCACATAGCTTAAAGGCGCCATTAGCATCATCAGTGCGGCAACATGCACCGCGAGCGCGGCAGCAATGCCGCCAATGCGTGGCAGGCTCAGGGGTTCGTTTAAATGGATGACAGCTTGGCTCATGGCACACCTCCTGTGTTGGGTACAGACCTATCAACGAGTTTCGTTCGAAAACGGGGTTAAACTTTTCAAAATCCGGCTAGTTTCAGGATCAATTCAGGCCAACAGCGCAGACTGGCCGTCTGTAAACAGGAGAGCGCCATGAGACTTAAACCTATATTGCTGATGCTGTTTTTGGGTATGAGCGCCAAAGCAGATGCCGAACAATATGCGCTCGGCTTTAATCCACGCACTGGCGATACCTGGATGGATGTGCAGCTCAAGGACATGAACGTTTATACCCGCGGCAATATGGACGGCTTCATTGATGATGTAGTCATAAGCTTCGGCGCCCCGCGCCCGTTAATCCGTGAATATGTGGTCGAGCGCCGCTGGGCACCGGGTGATGTTTATTACGCCTGCGCATTGGCACATCAATTAAAAGTGCCTTGCATAAATACCTTGCGTGACTACGATAAAAATAATGGCCATGGCTGGGGTCTCATCGCCAAGAGCATGGGCATCAAACCCGGTTCAGCTGAATTCCAAGCATTGAAGGGTCGCGTCAGCAATTCGAATGGAAAGTTCAAGGCCAAGGGAAAGTACAAAGCCAACCAGGGTGACGGAATGTATCGTTATGGTACAGATAAGCCAGGTAATTCAGAGGGTGACAATGGTAGGAAAAATGGAAAAGGCAAAGGTAAGAAAGGAAATTAATCGATGAATTCTAATGAAAAAAAAGTAGTCCATCGTGGCGGCTGCCATTGCCGCCGCGTGCAATTCGAGGTTGATGCGCCAGCGACAGTCACGGTGCAAGATTGCAATTGTTCCTTGTGCCGTATTACCGGTTTTTTGCATTTGATCGTTCCGCGCTCAGCTTTCCGTCTAATTAGCGGGCATGAATTCCTGACCGAATACACCTTCAATACCGGGGTCGCAAAACATATTTTCTGCAAAATTTGCGGGATCAAGAGTTTCTACATTCCGCGCAGCAATCCCGATGGGGTCGACATTAATGTCCGTTGTTTGGATGCTGGTACAGTTAAGAAAATGACAATAGAAGCATTTGACGGCCAGAACTGGGAAGACAACGCGGCCGAATTGGCCCATCTGTCGAAAAGCTAACAGCTAAGCCTGCACAACAACGTAAAATGGCCGTATGAATCCGGCCTATAAAAAATCACAACGCTTGTCTGTCGCCCCCATGATGGATTGGACCGATACGCATTGCCGAGCCTTTCATCGCATTCTGGCTCCGCATGCTCGTTTGTACACCGAGATGGTGCATGCCCAGGCAGTGATTCATGGCGACCGCGATCGCTTGCTGGGTTTCGATCAAAGCGAACATCCCCTGGCTTTGCAATTGGGCGGTAGTGATCCGGCACATCTCGCCGAAGCAACCCGCATCGGTGAGCAATGGGGTTATGACGAAGTCAATTTGAATGTCGGTTGTCCGTCGGACCGCGTGCAGGCTGGGCGCTTTGGTGCTTGTTTGATGAAAGAACCAGGTCTAGTGGCCGATTGCATTTCGGCGATGCAAGCAAGGGTGAAAATTCCCGTGACAGTGAAATGTCGACTGGGTGTTGATGAACTGGAAACGTACGAACATTTCATGGGTTTCATCGATACAGTTGCAAACACGGGTTGCAGTACTTTTGTTGTACATGCACGCAAAGCCTGGCTGAGTGGTCTGTCACCAAAAGAAAATCGCGAAATACCACCCTTGCGTTACGATTGGGTTTACGACTTAAAGAAACAGCGGCCCGATTTGACGATATTGTTGAACGGCGGTTTGAGCACGGTAGAAGCGAGTCTCGATGCACTGCCGCAAGTTAATGGCGTGATGATTGGCCGCATGGCGTATCACGAGCCGTACCGATTGCATCAACTGGACCGTGCCATTTATACGCCGGAATTAGCGATTGAATCGCGCGAAAATCTGTTATTGCAATATCGTGATTATGTCGAGCGGCAATGCGCAAAAGGCATCGCGATAAAACACATTACGCGACATATTCTGGGTTTGTTCCATTCACAACCCGGCGGCAGAATGTTCCGGCAGGTACTGAGTGAAAAAGCATATAAATCGCAGGGCTGGGAGCTTATTGAAGAGGCCTTGCAGGCTACGCGGCTGTCACCGTAGGAGCGTCCTTTAGGCGCGATAACTCACGCCAGATTTTTCGCGCCTAAAGGACGCTCCTACAAACAGATTACATCTGCGGCGG
>JBDTTC010000012.1:0-1597 GCA_039930825.1 Arenimonas sp. | reverse complement strand
AGCAGGGTCAACGGACGCCCATCGGTGAAATCAACACGCCATTGTTGCAGGCTACCCGACAAAGTGCCCCAGTGGTCGAGATAGGCTTTTAATTCGTCGCCGCCAGGCCACCACTGCAGCCATAAAAAAATCGATACGATAATGCCAACCAGCAGTGGTGTCGCCCAACGCCGGGCTGTTTTTTTTCTTGATGGAAGGTTAACAAACATGTTTTCCAGACATTATCGTGTCGTCATGGTCGCGGCAGCAAATAGGATTGTCCCTGTACTGACAATACCACGCCATCCTGGCGGATTTGTTCAATCACGGCCGAGCCAAGCACGCTGCCTTCATTAACGCGTTGACCATCGATAATGGCAAAACGTTTTCCGGCTTCGGCCGAATAAACATGCATGCTAAGTTTGAGCGTAGGCAGTTGTTGTCTTTGATCGGATGGCATTTCAGAAAGACTTGCGATACGCGGCATCGTATCGGTTTCATCGGGTATTGATGTTGCTTGTATCGCCGGTGGCGAGATTTCTGGGGTCGGCGCTTTCGTTTCTGTTTTTTGTACGGTCGGTTTTTCGACGATGACAGGCTTCGACGCTTCAACAATGGGCATGGCAATTTGGGCAGGCACGCTTGCAGTTGTCTGCACAGATATTTCATTGGCAGGCGCGGCCACGATACCTGGAGGCGTGGCCGCTTGCGATTTTGTATAAAAATACGCGGCAACCAGCATTACCAGTAATGCTGCAATTAAAATCAGCCAGGGAAGTTTTGATTGTTTGTGGGCATGCGCGTAGCTTGGAGCGGCGGATAATGGGCTAAGCACATTCGGCACTTGCCCGCGCTGGCGCTCGGCTTCTGATTTTTTCAAGGCATCAAGAATGAGCGACATCTTCGACCTCCGTTATTTTCGAATCTGATTCGAAATAGTGGCGAAGACCAAAGCCAAGCAAAGCCACCAATACTGCAGCGAAAACCCAAATGGCTATTCGGCGAATATTGTGGGGACTCTTTGCAGGCAGGATTTCACTTGCGGCAAGCGATACCAGTTTTTTATCGACGACTTTGTTCTCGTGTACGTAGGCAGCTAGCAAGGCTCGGTCGGCGATAATGTTCAACAAGCGTGGGATTCCATTGGAATATCGAAACAATGCATGCATCGCATCTGCAGCGAACGGGAATTGCGTGCCACCGGCAATGGCAAAGCGATGCCGCAAATATTGCCGGGTTTCAGTTTCATTCAAGGGTGTCAGATGAAAACGTGCAGTAATTCGTTGCGATAATTGCCGTAAATCTCGACGTGCTAGCAGGTCGCGTAATTCTGGTTGCCCGAGCAGAATTATTTGCAACAGTTTTTGCGTATTGGTTTCAAGATTGGTCAGCAGGCGGACTTGTTCCAATGCATCGGCCGAGAGATTCTGGGCCTCATCGATAATCAGCACCACTCGCAGACCTTCGGCGTAAGCCTGCAGCAGATAGACATTCAAGGCATCGATCAAACGTTTTTGATGGCCTTGTTTGCCACGTAGCGGAATATGCAGTTCCTTGCCGATCGCTTCCAGCAATTCAATCGGCGACAGCATCGGATTCAGGATCAGTGCCACTCGCG
>JBDTTC010000011.1:0-18803 GCA_039930825.1 Arenimonas sp. | reverse complement strand
ATTGCGCGCGCTTGGCAGCATAGCTTGGAGCAAAGGTATTTGGGATGCTTCCTGGAATATGCGTTTCGTCGAGGGCTTCACTGTCGGCAGTACCGAACCCGATGGTACTTGCGCCAACTTGGGCTTGCCGGCAGGTTCCCCTGGTTGCCAATTCTCCATCGGTTCTTACACCTACCACAACGTGCAAGTGGGCGTGAAATTGCTGAATGATAAAATCAAAGTACGCCTCGGCGTTGACAATGTGAACGATAAAATCCCGCCAATTCTGTATCAAAACAACTCGCTCAACGGCAATACCGATGAGCGCACCTTTGATACGGTGGGTCGTTACTACTGGATGAATGTAGGCGTCACGTTCTAATAAAACAGCTTCTTGTAGTGTTTAAACCGCAGCCTTCGGGCTGCGGTTTTTTTTGCCCGTCAAAAAAAGCGAAGAAGAATTTAATTCGAGTAAGCGAATCGTTCCATCCAGGGTTCCAGATACTTCATCACTGCCGGCGTGAAATATTTTTCATAGGCTTGCCAGCGGCCGACCGATCTTGCGTTTACCTGTTCAACCACTTGCGTGTAGCTCGGCGTCTTGATGGCACCTTTGCTTTTTGCACGCTCGGTGAAGGCCAACAATTCGTGGTGCCAGGGCAAATTTAAAAACTGGAACAAATCGCGGGCACGGCCCTCAGTGTCGGCAACTAGGTCTTCGTACCTCCATTGCAGCACTGGCAGTTTGAGGTGTTCGGCGCTTTGGTACCAATGACTAAAAATTCTGTCATACATTTGTGCGGTGCTTTCGAGGGTTTCAAAAGTCAACGCAAATGCCGGCGCACGAAAATGTTGCATGTAGCAACTCAATACCACATCGCAGGGATGACGAATGGCAAGAATCACCTGCCCGTTCGGGAATAAGTTTTGCAGCATCGGTAGCCGCACCATATTTAATGGATTTTTATCCACGGGCCGTTGAGTGTTTCTTTCCGGTGCAACTAGTGCTATTTCATTAAAATATTTCTGGCGCTGCTCAAGCCATTGCGCTTGCGTCAACTGTTGAATGCGATCAAATACATTGCCGCCATCTGCCGTTAACCGGCGCACAATGTGTTGCAGGAAGGGTTGTTCGTCGAATGAAACAAGCCCCGGATGTGCGTCCAGCAATTGTTCAAGCAAGGTAGTCCCTGAACGCGGAAAGCCGACCACGAATATCGGATCTTGCTGTTCGTCTTTGCCTTGGCAAGCGGCATTCCATGGCGGCGTGGCTTGTTGAAGTACCGCAAAAGCATCCGTGCTGTCTTGCAGCGCCGGATGATTTTTACTGACCAGCGCACGGCGCTGGGCATGGGCCTTTTGCATTACCTGCATCACTGCATCGGGCTGCTTGCATTTATCCAGTGCAGCGGCGTATTCAAACTCCAATCCTAATTTCAAGCTTGGATCGTTATGAGGATTATGTAAAATGCGCTCGAAATAATTTTTAGCCGCCGGAAAGGCTTTATCACGCATGGCCATTTTGGCTTGCATCTGCAAAAAATTATCCAGCAACTTCGGGTTATGCAGCATTGTCTTTTCGTGCAGTTGCGCTTGAATGGCTTTGGCTTTTTCTAGACGATTGGTGCGCTCGTACGTCATCACCAAGCCAATATTACAGTCGCATGCTAAATCGGGATTACAAGGGGTTTTACTAAACTGCGCGATGGCCTGTTCGTACCATTGGCCACGAAATAAAAGATAGCCAAAGTCGGCCGTCTGCCCTTCATCCAGACTTATCGATTGCAAATAATCGGCACAAGCTTTGGCTTCAGGCCATAAATCCATCGCCTGCAAAATACGTAGTTTGAATAAATAGAATTCGGCATCGCCGGGCGTACGTTCAATGGCGGTTACGATATGCCGACGTGCCAGCTCCAGAGGCCCGACCACAGCGTAGGCACGGGCCAATCCAAAATGCAGGGCAGAATCGGTAGCGCCTAGTAGCATGGCTTTTTGCAAGGGCTCCAATGCCTCTGGCTCACGCTCAAGTTCGCACAGGCAGTTACCCAAATTCGACCAATGGGCTGCATTCTGTGGCTGCGTTGCACACAGGCTTTCATATTCGGGCAAGGCCTCTGCCGGTCTTTTCAAAAGACTAAGGGCCAGCGCTTTCAGTGTTTTCCAGGTCAGTGCATCGGGGCCCTTGTCATCAGTCAGGCGAGCCATCCGCAATACACCGGAAAAATCGCCTTGCTCAAGGCTCTTGAATGCAAGATTCAGACTGGCCGGCTCACCTGGAATCAATTCGGACATAGGGCAAAAAAGGTTATGATGAAAACAGCATGAAATGGAATAACGAGAGAGTTAGTTTACCTTGAACGCCGCTACCACAACCGACTCGCTTAGCCGCTATATCCAGGTTTTTGATGACGCATTCAGTCCGGCACTGTGTCGGCAAATGATTGACTCATTCCACAACCTACAGCGTTTCCAGCGCCCCAATGGTCGCGGCATACGCCCTGGGCACGATGAAAGTGCCTGGACCGAACTGAATCTTGATCCACTTTCCGATGCCGGCTTCCGTACCATGATTCTCGAAAACATGCATCGGCATTGCGCTTTGTACAACGAAGCACTCAAGCAAGCCATCGCGATACCACTGACCGATAAAATCAGCGAGTTAGTGATCAAGCGTTACCAGCCGACCGGCGATGAAGGCTTCCAGTTGCACTTCGATTCCATCGGTGAAAAAGCCAATCGCTATCTGGTGTTCTTGTGGTACTTAAATGATGTAACGGAAGGCGGCGGCACCGAATTCCCCGAGCTTGGCGTCACCATTCAGGCTAAGGCCGGACGCCTAGTGATGTTTCCACCCTATTGGATGTATCAACATCTTGGCCAGGCACCTGTCAGCAATGACAAATATATTTTATCGACCTATTTTTTATTTTGACCATGAACGATCTGGAAAAAATCAGCGCACACAATAAAAACATTGCCAAAACGATGATGCAATCGGTGTTTGAATTGGCGAGCGATCTGGCCGGACTTGGGGCTTACCCGGAACAGGCCGCGAAGGCGCGCAATGCGGTACCAATCCATCAACGCCTTGGGCAAATCCAGCAAGCCATCGAACAACTGCGTGCCGATCTGGCAACTTTGCGTGGGCCTTATTTGATCCAGCAATTGCAAGCTCTTGGCGTAAGCCAAAGCAGCCAACATCTGCAATTGCATATCGGCAGCGGGCCATACAATCTGGATGGCTGGGTCAATCTCGATATTTTTCCAGCACAACTTTCCACCAATGTACTTTGGGGTTTACCGTTTACCGATGGTCAATGTCGTTTTGTTTTCTTGTCGCATTTACTCGAACATCTTTTTTATCCGACCGATGCCATGGGCCTACTGCAGGACATTTATCGAATTCTGGAGCCAGGTGGCGTGGTACGAATTGTGGTTCCCGATATTGAACAATGTTTGCGTGCCTACCAGAATGGCAACAAGGAATTTTTCGAAAAGCGTGTCGAGCATTGGGGTGCTGGCGATGGCACGGCCACTCGACTGGAACATTTTCTTTCTTATGCCGGCGCTGGCCCCGACCCCGCCTGGCTATTTGAAGCGCATAAATTTGGCTACGACTTTGAAACACTGGAACGTGCTCTGCAGCGCGCCGGTTTCAAGACCATCGTTCGCTCGGCATTCATGGCCAGCGAACATCCTGCGCTGCGCGTCGATGAACACAGTCAGGTCGCCAGCGCCAAATTTGGTGACGACTACTACTCCCTTTTCGTTGAAGCGATAAAACAATAATGACAGCCATCGTTGAAGCTTTGTTGAACCAAGCCAGACAATATGTTCAAAACAACGACGCACGCGCCGAAAAAGCCTTCGCCGTGGTGCTGGAAAATGACACATTCAATGTAGAAGCTCGTACTTTTCTTGCGCGCGTTGCCATGCAAAACGGCAAACCGCAATCGGCCTTTGAACATTTGGAAATTGCGACTCGAGCCAAGCCTGCAAACCCAATGCTATGGCGTAGCTTGGCAATTACACACGTAGCGCTTGAACAGTGGCCGCAAGCGCAGGAAGCCTTCGAGAAATGCCTGAAACTCGCTCCAAAAATGCATGCCGCGCGTTTGCATCTGGGTAAAACGCTTGAACGCCAAGGCCGGCAACACGATGCAATCAAAACCTATCTGGATGCACTAAGCCAGGCACAACGTGACGGCCTTTGGCTTGATGAAGCAACGACGCCACCACAATTGCGGGAGGATATTCGTCATGCCACCCAAGTGGCCAACAGTGGCCGTCTGGAAATCTACGGAATTCTGATGCGGCCTTTGATCGAACGCTTCGGCGAAGACGATATGCAGCGTGTAAATTTATGCGTGAGAGGTGTATTGGGTTTTGAAAATCTGACAAATGGCCCGGCAAAACAAAAACCCACGTTCATGTATTTCCCCGGTTTGCCGGAAACGCCGGTCTTCGAACGAAATTTATTTCCTTGGTTCGAGCAACTCGAAAGCAGCTACGAAAAAATTCGCCTGGAAGCCGAGGCAGTACTCCTTCATCAAAACGCGTTAACACCGTTCTTGAGTTTGGGTGAAGCCGATAAAGCGTCTGATTATCTCGGTGGCGAACAACCCAACTGGAATGCCCATTTTTTCTATCGGCATGGGAAACCCATACTAGAAAGCCAAAATACCTGCCCCAATACTTCGGCAATACTCGAAAAGCTTCCCTTGGTCAGAATTGCCGATCACGCTCCGGAAATCTGTTTCTCAATGCTAACGGCCGACACGCATATTCTTCCGCATTACGGCACCAGCAATATTCGTTCGGTCGTGCATTTTCCGCTGATCATACCCGAGCACTGTGCCTTGAAAGTTTCCGATCAGATTATCGAAGGCAAGGCCGGTGAGTGTTTTGCTTTCGACGATACTTTTTTGCATGAAGCCTGGAACCGCAGCAACGAAAATCGCACCATTCTTCTGATGGATACCTGGAATCCGCATTTGCGCCCTGAAGAGCGCGTCGCAATGACGACGATTATTGAAGCGATAGGACACTTCAATCAGACATCATCCTGAATAATCAAATGGCGTGACTGGCCAAAATAGCGGCCACTAACAATAAAAATGCGGCAAATATTTGCTTCAATCGCTGCGCAGGTAATCGATGCGCCCATTGGGCGCCCAACGGGGCCGAGACTATCGAGGCCACGGCTATCAATAATGCCACTGGCACATTCACATAACCCAAGCTGCCAGCAGGCATAAGCCCTTGCGGCGTCAGATTGGCATAGGTGAGTGCACTGGATAATGCAATCACGACACCGCAAGCACTTGAGGTGGCAACCGCACGTACGGGAGCAATGCCGCGAGTGACCAATAAGGGGACGGTCAAACTTCCGCCACCAATGCCGACAATCGAAGAGATAAAGCCGATTATGGTTCCGGCCAGACTATAAAACGGGCCGCGAACGGGTTGCTCGTCCAATCGAACTTTTGGCTTTGGCCACCCAGATAACATCTGCGTTGCTACCAGTAGACAAAAAACCGCGACTGCAATTTTCAAAGTGCTGGCTTTCAACTGTACTGCCCAGACACCGCCTAAAGCCGCCCCGACAACCAGGCCCGGCGCCAGCCAGCCACTGGTGATCCACATGACCGCGCCACGTTTATGGTGTGCATAGGCTGATGAAATACCGGTTAGAAAAATACTTGCCAATGACGTGGCCAATGCCATCGGCATAACGCTGGCTTCATCAACACCCTGCTGCGGCAATAAAAATACCAAAATCGGCACAAGTACCAGACCACCGCCTACACCAAGCAGCCCTGCCAGTACTCCAGCAAAAATACCGGCTAGCGGGTACAGCAACCATTCAAGTCCCATAACGAATTCTGCACAGTAAGATTAACGGCATCGGGTAAACTAGCGACATGAAAAAAATCATCATAACTATTTTTGCGCTGGTATGCGTAGTGACAACTACGGCAAGGGCCAATGAATGGAAATCCCAACGCGGCAGTATCCAAGCTGCACTAGCGGCTAGCGAACGTGAAGAACTTAGCCTGCAGGATCGCAACAACCTGATTGATCACCCGCTTTATAGCTGGCTGGAAGTATTGGGGTTCAAAAAAAGACTGGCGGCCAAAACCATTACCGCCAATGACCAAAAAGATATCGAAACCCTATTGAAACGCTATGACGGTATGGCTGCCGGTGATTGGCTCAAAACCAATTATCTGAATTATTTAAGCGGCCAAAAAGACTGGGGGAATTTCAGCCGGTTTTATCAAGGCAGTGACGATGACAATTTAAAATGCGCCGATTTCAATGCACGCATCGCACAGAATAAAGTTGATGATGTCTGGATTGGCGACGCCCAGAAACTGTGGCTAACCGGAAAATCTTTGCCCAATGCCTGCGATGCCGCATTTACTCGCCTAAGCCAGTTGAACAAACTCGATAGCGGATTACGCTGGCAGCGTATCGACCTGGCAACACAGCAAAATCAAACCGGCTTGATGCGCGCATTGGCAACCGGCCTTTCCGCCGAAGATGTTTTGCTGGTCCGCAGCTATGCCGATTTCATCGATGCTCCACATGCGCGTTACACCAGCTGGCCGAGAAACGCACGCAGCAAACAGGTGGCAGTACAGGGTCTGGTACGTTTGGCGAAACGCAATCCCGATGCTGCCGAACAACAAGTCGCCATCATCACGCCTGTACTGAAACTCGAAGACAGCGAGCGCGGCCGGGTTTTGAATGAAGTCGCGCTATGGACGGTAGCTTCTTACGGCGCCAATTCGGCACAGCGCTTGAACGCAGTTCCGGAAGTTGCCTATGATGAAAAACTGCATGAATGGCGCGTGCGGGAAGCGATGAGCCGTGGCGATGATGTTGCTGCATTGGCTGCCATTGAAAAGATGGGTACGGTTCAACGTAATGATTCGCGCTACCAGTATTTCGAAGCACGTTTGCGCGAACGTCTGAACCAGAAAGAATCCGCCAGAATTCTCTATGCGAAAGCTGCGCAAAGCGCCAATTTTCATGGTTGGTTAGCCGCCGATCGATTGAATCAGCCCTATTTTCTTTGCCCGCTCGAGCCCAGCAATAATCGCGTCGTGATTCAAAAGGTGGCCAATGATGCCCGCATTATTCGTGCTTTCGAACTGTTCGCGATAGATCGGACTACTTATGCATTGAAGGAGTTCAATGCAGCACTCGATAGTTACAACTCCGAAGAAAAGAAAGTCGCCATTGCCTTGGCGCAGGATGAAAACTGGTACGATCGCGCCGTTTTTTCCATCGGCACGACCCCTACCGATTTACAATATTACTCGCTGCGTTTTCCGCTGCATCATGAAAAACATTTACGTGAACAGGCAAAGATCAATTCACTCGACCCGGCCTGGGTCGCAGGCGAAACACGTGCCGAGAGCATCTTCATGCCACGCGCCAGATCCGGTGCCGATGCGCGCGGATTGATGCAGATTCTGCCCGGAACCGGCGCGCAGGTATCGGCACGTCTCGGCTTACCATGGCGCGGCGGCGAAAGCCTATTCGAACCTGAAACCAATATCACGCTCGGCACTGCGTATTTACGGCAAATGCTCGACCGCTATGACGGCTTTCCTTATATGGCGATCGCGGCTTACAACGCCGGCCCTGCACCCGTATCGCGCTGGAAAGATGCGCGCTCGGCTCTGGAACCTGATTTCTGGATTGAAACCATCCCGTATAAGGAAACACGCGATTATGTTTCGCGTGTCTTGGCGTTTAGCGTGGTATACGATTGGCGACTGGATAGAAGCGCCACATCGTTGACCGACCGCATGTTGGGTCGTTTCAACCAGAACCAGCGCCGTGCTTTTGTCTGCCCCCAACCCACCACTATGAAACCACTCTAATGCCACTAGAAATTGTCATCCTCGGCGCCACCGGATTCGTTGGCCGCGCATTAGTCAGGCGTCTGCAACAAGATGGCCATTCGGTTACGGTATTGAGCCGCAATCTTAATGCCCACTTGCTGCGTTTATTGCCACCGACAGTCAAACAAATCAATGCCGATGTTTATGATCTTGAAAAATTGCAGCAGGCCATCAAAGGTGCCGATGCCGTGATCAATCTTGTCGGCATATTGAATGAAAAAGGCGATAACGGACGTGGCTTTCATCACGCCCATGTAGAACTGACGAAAACTCTGATTCAAGCCTGCAAAAACACGGGCGTGAATCGTTTGTTACAAATGAGCTCGCTCAATGCCGGTCGTGGTGAAAGTTACTACCTGAAATCTCGCGGTGAAGCCGAACAGGCAGTAAAACAATCCGGCCTGTCCTGGACTATTTTCGAACCCTCGGTGATTTTCGGAATTGGCGACGGACTGTTCACCCGCTTCGGCCAGTTATTGAAACTTGCTCCGGTCATGCCTTTGGCGCGTGCAGACGCAAAGTTTGCTCCGATTTACATTGGCGATGTCGTACAGGCATTCCGGCAGGCACTCGACGACAAGAAAACCATCGGCGAAGTTTATGAGCTCTATGGCAATGAAGTTTTTACACTGAAAGAAATCGTTCGCATGTCGGCACAGCAACTCGGTTTAAAAACGCTCATTATTCCCCTGCCCGACTTTCTGGGTCGCATGCAGGCGATGATTTTTGATTTTGTTCCGGGTAAACCTTTTTCATCCGATAATTTTCGTTCACTCCTCACCGACTCGGTCGGCGGTGTCGATGGACTTTATCGTTTGAATATTCGGCCAACGCGGGTACAGGAAATACTGCCGGACATTCTTGGGCACGGCGATGATCGTCAGGCACGTTACGACCGCAATCGTGCGGACCGCTAGGAGTTAGGCAATGGGACTGTTAGACCAGCTACTGGGCAATGCCAGCGAACGCAATCTTGAAAAATTGCAGGATGAATTTGGCCCGCTACTTGCGCCGGGTGAAACGCTTATCAAGGCCTATGCGGTTATCCGCGATTTATTTGTTTTCACCGATCGTCGTTTGATCCTATCCAACAAACAAGGCATTACCGGCAGCAAGGTTGAGTATCTGAACATTCCCTATCGCAGCATCGTGATGTTCACTTTCGAAAATGCCGGACATTTCGACATGGAATCCGAACTTTGCCTGCATATCGCCAGCCAGCTCGAACCGATTCGCCGCACCTTCGGTCGCAGCGATTCGACTAAAGAAATTCTGGCATTGCTGGCCCAATACACCTGCAAATGAAAACCTATCTGGTCGGTGGCGCCGTTCGTGATGCTTTACTCGGACGTACGGCCGGTGACCGCGATTATGTTGTGGTCGGTGCCACGCCGGATAAAATGCTGGCGCTTGGTTTCCTGCCAGTCGGAAAAGACTTTCCGGTTTTTTTGCATCCGCAGACCAATGAAGAATATGCCCTCGCCCGCAGCGAACGAAAAACCGCGGCGGGTTATCACGGCTTCGTGTTTCATACCGATGCCGATGTAACGCTGGAACAGGATTTAATCCGCCGCGACTTTACTGTTAATGCGATTGCGCAGGATGAAAACGGCACTTTGTTTGATCCGTTTGATGGCCAAAAGGATATTGAAAATAAAATCCTGCGGCATGTCTCACCGGCGTTTGCCGAAGACCCCGTTCGTATTCTACGCGCTGCGCGTTTCATGGCGCGCTTTGCCGAGCTGGGCTTCAGCATTGCACCCGAGACCATCGAACTCATGCGTTTGATGGTTGCCAATGGTGAAGTGGATGCCTTGGTACCGGAACGTGTCTGGCAGGAACTAAAACGCGCACTCGAAGAACCCCGTCCTTCGGCGTTTATCCAGACCCTGCGCGATTGCGGCGCGTTGAAAATATTATTTCCGGAAATTGATGCTTTGTTCGGTGTACCGCAACGCATTGAATATCACCCTGAAGTAGATGCCGGCCTACATACCCAAATGGTCTGCGACATGGCGGCAAAACTTGCGCCTGGCAATGCACTTCTCGGCTTCGCAGCATTGACTCATGATCTAGGCAAGGCCTTGTCGCCGAAAGACGAATTACCTAAACATATCGGGCATGAAAAATCCGGACTGGTACCGCTGGCGGACCTTTGCTTGCGCTTCAAAGTACCGGTTGACTATCGCGACCTGGCTGACATTGTCTGCCGCGAACATCTGAATATTCATCGCCTGGATGAAATGAAAGCCAGCACAGTGCACGACTTGATCGCACGCTGCGACGGTTTTCGCAAACCGGAACGTATCGATCAGCTTGCACTGGTGTGCGAAGCCGATAAGCGCGGCCGGCTTGGTCTGCAGGACTCAGCCTATCCTTCACGCGAACTGCTGAATAAATTGCATGCGGCAGCGATGTCGGTAACGTTCAAGGATATCGACAGCACCGGCTTGCAAGGCCCACAAATTAGCGAAGCCATGCGCCGCGCGCGCATCAAGGCGATAGCAACGGCAATGTAACTTCGTGGGAGCGCCCGTTAGGCGCGAATGATCTGGCGTGAGTTTTCGCGCCTAACGGACGCTCCCACAAGAATGAATCACGCTATTTGTTCTGAAAAATTTTCCGATCAAGATTTAGCAAGATACGTTGCATCGGCAATAAACTTACACACAAACCAAGACCAACACCAATCGTATCGGCAAGCGCATCGCGCCAATCCATCATGCGATTACTCGTGAAGTAACCCTGGGCTAACTCCAAAACAATCCCGAGACAAATTAAACCAAACGCACTAAGCCACCAGCTGCGCTTCTGCCGGAAAATCATTACAGCCCAAGCCGCCAGCATGCCGTAAGCCAGAAAATGGCCGATCTTGTCACCGTTGCTGATATCAATTTCAATATCCGGTGGCGTAATCATCGATAAGACGATGCAAAGTAGCCAACCGAAGATCCAAATGCCTAGCCACAAAGCAGGTTTAACAAATTCACGCATCACAAGCGTCTCGATAAATTGCCCATGGCAAATGCATCTCGAAATTCAACATCGCGCTGGAAACCGATTACCTGAAAACGCTCGCCCATTTCGCCAGGTAGAGTCAATTTTTTTATTTCTTGATGTAATCGATAACGAATCACTTCGTCCGCAACTTCTTCCACTAGCTGCATCGCCTGCGGCAAACCATTACCAATCAGAAAGCTGGCTTGCGAACTGTAGCCGGACAAGTCAAAGCCAGCATTCACACCCGCTTCCGCCACGGCAGTGAAATCAACGAAGGCGGTGATGTCCTGCAAACCCGGCAAATAAAATGGATCGTTATGGGCATGATGTCGGTAATGGCAAACCAGTGTGCCATCACTGCGTTCCGGCAAATAATATTCGCGACGCGGATAACCATAATCGACAAACAGCATCGCGCCTTTTTCAATCAAGCCGCCCACCGCCTGAATCCAGTAAGGCAATTGCGGCAAAACTTCGGAGCAATAATCTTCCGCAAACGGCATTTCGGTATCGCGCTCGATATGGCGAACAGCGGCACGCAACATGGCATCGGCAGGTTGATCGACTCGAATGAAATTTTCATTCACGTCGAGCACGACCATTTCTTCATAGACCTCGCCCTCGCGCACGACAAAACGCGGCGTCGGCAATGCATCCAGCACTTCGTTGGCGAATAGCACGCCCTGCCATTTTGATTCAAATGGTCCGTCCAGCCATTCGCAACGCGCGAATAGTTCTGCCGATAGATTTTCCTTCAGCCGCTGTTGCTGGCGTTCACGCAAATCGGCACTGGGTTCCAGAATGCAATAGCGCGTTGGCAATACCTTCAATTCCGAAAAATGTTTCAGCGCGTGTTCGGCAAATGCGCCACTACCACCACCAAGCTCGAAAAAAATCGTATCGCCTTCGAGTTGCCGCAGAACTTTTACGCTCGCAGTGGCAATACATTGAGCAAAAATTCCCCCAAGTTCAGGCGAAGTCACGAAGTCGCCTTCGGCGCCAAATTTTCTCGCGCCGGCACTGTAGTAGCCCATGCCTGGTGCATACAAAGCCAACTCCATGAAACGAGAGAATGGAATGGCGCCCTTGTTTTCGCGAATATGTTGCTTCAATGCTTGAACGAAGGCTTTGCTATGCGCCAACTCTTCGGGGCTGGCTTCGGGTAGGGATAATTTCATTTCGCTATTTTCCGGTATCGCGAGCCTGATAGCGAGTAGGACCGACGGAAGTCGGGAGCTTTTGCTTTTTTCAAGCTTGTCCCGACTTCCGTCGGTCCTACGCCAACCTCACAAAAAAGCCCGCCCCTTTGCAGAGGCGGGCTTGACCGAGAATCACTTATTTGGCTTGAAATGCCGTTTGCAAACCCATGCCTTCAAAACCCTGCGGTGCCACGCCATCATTAGCGAAGCGATACAAAGCCGCGGCATAAACGCCCGACAAGGCGCTTTGAATAATGCCGACCGACAGGGCAAACAATACGGTCAAGATAACGAAAGTGCCACCCAGATAGGGCGAGATGGTAAAGCCAAAGATACTCAGCACCACGCCCAAAATAATGACGCCAGCCATAATGAAGCCGAACACGAAACCGATACCTAATTGGCCAACGGCGTTTTCGCCCCAGGTGGTTTTCAGCAACTCGATACTTTTCTTGACGGCATCAATCGGGCCGATCTTGTTGGCTACCAATACAGGCACCACTAGAAAACTGGCAACCGTCCAGGCCGTTCCCAACAAACTACCGAGCATGCGGATAATAAAGTTGTTCTTGTTTTTCAGGAACTGCAGCAGCAGACCCACCGTTGCGGCAATGGCGGCATAGCCAAGAATCGGCAACATGCGTTCGCGCGCGATCCGCAAACCATCGGCCACCGTTGGGTCACCGCCGTTCAAGCGAATCATGGCGGCACCGACCAGTGCGGAGTTGAAAAAGAAAATGACGAAGTATTGGCAAAGATAGAACAGGAAGCCGATGACATAACCCAGCGGACCGGTACCACCTTCGAATAGCTTCAAGCTGACGATTGGTATGATGAAGGTCGCCAATACGATCAAAGCGGCTATGCCGGAGATGACCGGGAAAATCAGCAATTCCTTGTCCGAACGCAATACACCTGCGCTGGCTTTTACCAGTTCCCAACTGCGGGAAAACTTCGCAAACATTTTTACACTCCTCAAGGTCAGTCATAGCCACAATGGCGGCACAATATTGCGTTAATTTGACGAAAATACACAAGCGTCTAAAGTAATGGCAAGCTGCAACCCGACGCATCGTTTTAAAGGCTCCCCATGCAAACTGCTCCTGCTGTCCTGATTACCGGCGCTGCCAAACGAATTGGCCGCAGCATTGCCAAGTGTTTGCATGCACAGGGTTTTTCCGTCGCCATCCATCACCGCAACTCTGCCAGCGAAGCCGAGCAACTGCGACAGGAATTGGAACTGATCCGTCCGGATAGCGCTTTCGTAATGCAGGCAGAATTAAGCGAGTTTGATCGCTTGCCGGAAATGATGGCAAAAACCATCGGCCGCTTTGGTCGTCTGGATGCCTTGGTTAACAATGCCAGCAGTTTTTTCCCGACACCCATCGGCACCACGCAAGATAAAGACTGGCAAGCACTGTTTGCATCGAATGCCTGGGCACCTTTTTTCCTATCACAGGCGGCAACACCGCACTTGCAGGCAAGCAAGGGCAGCATCGTCAATATTGTGGATATTTACGCAGAACGCCCACTCCAACAACATACGGTTTACTGCATGGCGAAAGCGGCATTGGCGATGATGACGCAATCGCTCGCAAAAGAATTGGCACCACAGGTTCGTGTTAATGCCATCGCACCGGGTGCGATTTTATGGCCCGATGCCGGGAAATCCGAGAACGAAAAAAACGCCATTCTTGCAAACACGCCACTACAACGTGCCGGCAATGCTGAAGAAATTGCCGAAGCGGTACGCTGGCTAATCCAGGATGCGAGTTATTGCACCGGACAAATCATTCGCGTTGATGGCGGTAGGCACTTAAATCTATGATTATTTCAAATCGCCTTCTGTATTTTTTTTTAGCTTTACTGCTATCGGCATTTAGCAGTACAGCATTCGCCGACAGCCGCGCTGAACAGGCGGCAAAACGTGTCAAACCTGCGCTAGTAGCTTCGCTTGCAGAACAGAAACTGGTTTACGGAAGTCCCGTTTTCATCCGGATATTCAAGGCCGAAAAAACACTGGAAGTCTGGATCAGAAAAAAAGATCAGTACGTTTTATTTCACACCTACCCTATCTGTACTTACTCGGGTCGTCTTGGCCCGAAAACACGAGAAGGTGATAATCAGGCCCCCGAAGGGTTTTATCGCGTCGGATTGAATCAACTCAACCCGCAAAGCAATTATCACCTTGCCTTCAATCTGGGTTACCCAAATACGTACGACCGCGCCAATGGCCGCACCGGTGATTTTTTGATGGTGCACGGCAACTGCGTTTCGATTGGTTGCTATGCGATGGGCGATGCCGCCATCGAGGAAATTTATACCTTGATGGATGTCGCTTTACACTCGGGACAAAAAAATATCGACGTGCACATTTTTCCATTTCGTTTCGATAGCACCAAAATTGCCTGGCAAACCTCGGAATGGCAACCCTTTTGGAGCGACCTGAAAATCGGCTTCGATGCATTCAATAAAACCAAAACAATACCAACTGTAGGCGTGGCCAATCGGCGCTACCGAATCGCATCACCGTAAGCGCATCAAAGTTCCGTGGGAGCGGCCGTCAGGCGCGAATGTCCGGCACTTCCCGACAGCATGAAAGAACCCCCTACAAAAACACCCGATATATCTGCAGCACCAAAACAGTGAAACTCCATGGGAGCGCCCGTAAGGCGCGAATGTCCGGCACTTCCCGACAGCATGAAAGAACCACCTACAAAAACACCCGATATATCTGCAGCACCAAAACAGTGAAACTCCATGGGAGCGCCCGTCAGGCGCGAATGTCCAGCACTTCCCGAAAGCATGAAAGAAACCCCTACAAAAAATTCATCCAGCAGCCGACAGTACTTCAAAAATTGATCTGCCAAGCTCTTGTAGGGGCACCCATAGTGGGAGCGTCCGTGAGGCGCGAATGCCTGATCAACGGATAAAAAGTGAAAACTGGCATAGACACTTCAGGCTACCGAGCACTTCGTCGGAATCGCTTTTCATCTCCGAATCAGGTCTATCTGATTACTTTCACAACGCACAAGCGACAGCCCGTTTTCTGTAAAAATGATCATGCAGCACGTACTTTCTGCGTTGCACTAAATGACCCAATGCTTTGGCATGAAGCTACTCTCATGTGCTGGGTATTGATGCATGACCATGCGCATTTACTGATACAAATTGGAGATACAGAATCGATATCACAATTGATCAACCGAGTGAAAACCAATACAGCCAGAAAAGTGAATATGGCGCTCGGCAAAAAAGATCGCTTTTGGGAAAAGGGCTTTCATGACAAGACGATTCGCGCCGAAGAGAATATTATCGACATTGCTCGCTATGTCGTAATGAACCCAATCAGAGCCGGGTTTGTAAAAAGGGTAGGTATGTATCCCTATTGGAATGCTATTTGGCTGTAGATTTCGGAGTATAGCTTCGCGCCTGACGGGCGCTCCCACGGTAGTTCCGCCATTTCTGCTGAGCTATTGGAAACGGTGCGATTTTTATAGGGATATCTTTCATGCTGCCGTGCAGCTCTGACATTCGCGCCTGACGGGCGCTCCCACGTCAGCTTCACCTATTCTTCTGAGCTATCAGAAACTGTATGACTTTTTTGCAGGGATTTATTTCATGCCGCGAGGCAGCTCTGGACATTCGCGCCTGACGGGCGCTCCCACGGCAGCTTCACCTATTCTTCTGAGCTATCAGAAACTGTATGACTTTTTTGCAGGATTTATTTCATGCTGCAAGGCAGCCCTGGACATTCGCGCCTGACGGGCGCTCCCACGATACTACTCAATAAATATATTCTTCAACGAAGCCATGATTGAAGTTGGGGTGTTCTGCCCAGCAGCGTGCCAGGGTTTTACCCGATACAGGATCGCGAAAATCAGGCGCGATGTCGGCCAACGGTTTCAAGACAAAAGGATATTTCAGTTCCGGCCTTGGAATGCAGAGATTACCCGGCCCGGAAATAACCATTTCATCAAAAAAAATGATATCGATATCCAGCGTTCGACTTGAATAGCGCGGAACATCGCGTCTTCGGCCATTTTCATCTTCCAACTCATGCAACCAAGCATCGAGCTCGAACACATTCCAAGCGGTTTTAATGCCTACAGCTGCATTCAGGAAATCCGGGCCTTCAAAACCGACCGCAGGTGTGCGGTAAATCGGTGACAACTGTATTTCACCGAATTTCTCTTTCAATGCCTCAACGGCCAGCTTCAAGTAATGCCTTGGGTTTTCATTGGATCCCAAACTTAAATAAGCCTGATGCAACACCTGATTCAAGCACTCCGCTCCAGCATCACGCCGACGGCTTTTGCACCGCGAACGGCAGCGATTTTACTGAGTTTCAACTTCACGCTTGAGACTTTGAATTCTTCGAGAATAATCTTGCAGCATTGTTCGGCCAGTTTTTCGACAAGACCAAATTCCGATTCACTAACAAATTGGATCAGACGTTTGCTGACCGCTTTGTAATCGAGCGTATGTTCGATATTGTCGCTGGCTGCCGGAATACGATTATCGAACGCCATTTCGATATCGAGCATGATCGGCTGTTTGATTTTTCTTTCCCAATCGTAAATGCCGATAACGCATTCGATTTCAAGTGCTTCGATAAAAACTTTGTCCATAATTCCGTTCTTCGTAGAGGGCAGCAGAGACTTTGTGCGCTGCTTGCAGTGGTGATTTTAATGATTTGTTAAAACTATTCGGTGCGCTACAACACACACTTACAAGGTCGACAAGCTTGCCATATCCCAACGTGCTTGCACTGTGATGGCCGCATCTTCGTGTTGCCCCGCTTGCAAGCGAAGCGCACCGGCGAAGGCAATCATGGCGCCGTTGTCAGTGCAGAATTCCGGCCTAGGGAAAAACACCTGCCCGCGTAATTTTTCACACATCACTGACAATTTTTCGCGCAGGCGTTTATTCGCACCCACGCCGCCAGCAACTACCAGATGATTAGAGCCACATTGATGCAAAGCCCGTTCGCATTTTATCGCCAGCGTATCGACCACGGCATCTTCGAAACCACATGCAATATCGGCGCGCGTGGCGTCGGTTTTGTCGGATTTTTGCCAGGCGAGCAAGACCTGGGTTTTCAGGCCGGAAAAGCTGAAATCCAGCCCGGGTCGATCCGTCATCGGGCGCGAAAATTTGTATTTCCCGGGTGTGCCGGTTTCAGCCAAGCGGGCCAACTCCGGGCCACCGGGATAAGGCAAACCCATCATTTTGGCGGTCTTATCGAACGCCTCGCCAGCAGCATCATCCAAGGTTTCACCCAGTAATTGATAATCGCCAATGGTTTTGACCAGAACCAGCTGGGTATGGCCGCCAGAGACTAGCAGAGCCACAAAGGGCGGCTTGGGCGGATTGGTTTCCATCAAAGGCGCCAATAAATGGCCTTCCATATGATGAACACCAATCGCTGGAACCTCCAAAGCCCAAGCTAACGCTCGGCCCGCCGCTGCACCCACCAAAAGCGCACCAATTAAGCCGGGACCGGCAGTAAATGCCACGGCATCGACATCGGAAATGGTTAAATCGGCCTCGTTCAGAGTTTGCCGGATCAAGGGCAAAATTTTGCGCACATGGTCGCGACTAGCCAGTTCCGGCACTACCCCGCCATATTCGGCGTGCAGTGGGATTTGGCTGTACAAAGCATGCGCGCGCAGGCCTGTATCGGTGTCGTAGAGGGCTACGCCGGTTTCATCGCAACTGGTTTCGATTCCTAAAACTCGCATCTGGTCTCTAATTTCTGCCTGTTTTGGCTTGCACGGAAGTGGGGATGCCGCGTATCATACGCGGCTCGCTGCCCAGTTGGCCTGGAGTCAAAGCGAAATCCTGATTTTTGGAGTTTCAAATGCCTAATGTAAAAGTCCGCGAAAACGAACCCTTTGAATTTGCCCTGCGCCGTTTCAAGCGCACTTGCGAAAAAGCCGGCGTCCTGGCTGATACCCGCAAGAAAGAGTTCTACGAAAAGCCGACTCAAGAACGCAAGCGTAAAGCTGCAGCTGCTGTTAAGCGCCAATTGCGCCGCAGCTCGCGCGACGTCACAAAACGTCAACGCATGTATTAATTCTTAGAACGCCTTGTGCGTTCTGATATTAAGGCCGGTCTTGCGCAAGCATCACCGGCCTTTTGTATTTCCGAAATTCGCACTCACTATCCTGGAAGAACACCATGAGCATGAAAGCCCAACTCGTTGAAGACATGAAAACCGCGATGAAAAGCGGCGAAAAAGAAAAACTTGCCGTGATTCGCCTGATCAATGCCGGCATCAAGCAACGTGAAGTCGATGAACGCATCGAAATCACCGATGCGATTGTGTTGGCCGTGCTGGAAAAAATGGTCAAGCAACGCAAGGATTCGATCAGCCAGTTTGATGCGGCCGGTCGCGACGATCTGTCCGCCATCGAAAGATACGAACTCGGTGTTATTCAGGCCTATCTGCCAGAACAAATGTCGGAAGCCGAAATCAATATGATTATTGACGAAGCCCTGGCTGAAGCCGGCGTTAGCGGTCCGCAGGCGATGGGCAAAGTGATGCCGATTATCAAGGCCAAAGTCGCCGGCAAGGCCGACATGGGCCTAGTGTCGCAATTGTTGAAGGCGAAATTGGCGGGTTGATCTGTTAGTTCTTTTGTAGGACCGACGGAAGGCGGGATGCGTTATAAACTTTCCAGAGTCCTATCCCGACGTC
>JBDTTC010000010.1:0-4469 GCA_039930825.1 Arenimonas sp. | reverse complement strand
GTCGCATGATCCATATCGCAAAGGGTGGCCGCGATCGCGTTCTCGCTGCACGCACCGACATGACGATATTTTTATCGGATGCGCATATGCTGCCTACGGACCGCAAAGGGCTGCTTGAATTCACTGCAAACAAAACACACGTATATAGCGAAGATCCAAATGACAGCGCCGCTGGGTATTTTGCGGTGCTGGCCTGCACCGGAACCGCCCGCCTCTCCGCCATGGAGGGCAAACCCTTCGCATTGCCGAAAGCGCTTGCCAGCTTGCAACCCGCTACTGCCACCGCCTTGCCGACGACAACGAAATCCGGTGCTTTAAGCCAGGCTGACATCCAGGCCTGCACGAATGAAATCCACGCCAAGCAAATAGAATCGCAAAGCTGGGGCGGCAATGTCGATGACGTCGCCGCCAGGCTGGGGCAATTCCAGAAAGATTTGTTTGAAGGGCGCTGCGCTGCACATCCCGAAGCACAGGCTTACATCAATGGCGCGAACCGCATGCTCGGTTACACCGCCGCTGCCGGCAGCAGCGGTTCGTCGAGTAACAGTTCCGCACCGGGGAAGAACGGCAAACGCTCGAACGTACCCGAAGCCAACGCCTCGAATTGCCTGGCACCGCAAAAAGAAGGCGGCGTCATCAATAATTGTGCCTTCGCGGTCGAATACAGTTATTGCGTGGTACAACCGAAACCCGGTTCATGGGCAGCCTCTTTTGATTGCAATCAGGGTAAATCCGGCTCATGGCAAGTAGGCCCCAATTCGCGTGCCATCATGCAAACCGCCGGCCTGCAGGTCGCTTTCTTTGGTTGCCGATACGGACCAACACTAGGCAAACCGGACGGCATATCGCCAGCGGATTTTCGCTACAACCCGAATGGCTTACCAAGTGGGCGATGTCGGGAATGGGGAGCGCCGTAAGGCATCGGCCTGAAAAACGAAAAGCATCGCGAAATGACGATGCTTTTTGGAGATATAGAATGATAGCGATGACTTAACTCGCTTGAAAGCACCGGAGAGCTAGGGAAATCCTTGGTTGTCCTTGTTTTCATGATCGCGCAAGGACAAACCATTCCCGAGCCGACTGCAGTTGAAAGGACAAACCATTCCCGAGCCGACTGCAGTTGAATTGAAACCGGAGCAACTTGAGCGCCTTGTCGGAGATTACGGCAGCGATGCGCAGTTGCAGAAAATACGTTTTACCGAGGGCAAATTGATCCGACAAGTCGGAGATGGCAAGGCCATTATCTTGACGTCGTCTTCTGAAACAACGTTTTTCGTTTCTGATCAGGAATTGCGAATTCGTTTTTACATCAAAAACGGCAAAGCGCTTTCGCTGCAAGTTTATGAAGACGGTGGGGATGCAAAGCCGCTCGCCAAACGGCGGAAATAATTTTGCGTAACCCGAGCTAAGGTGCGACGTTACCCATCATCCAGCATCGTCGTTCCAAACTAAAAACGACATTTCGACTCCACTCCGCATGAAAATGTTTTGAAGACTCGAATCTTGGGTGTCCCGGATTGTCCGCTAGAAAGCATCGGAGAGTTAGCGAAATCCTTTGTCGTCCTTGTTTTTGTTCTACTTGCTTTGTGTCACAGGTAACGCACTCGTTGTACTTATCGCATCAAGATTTTCTTTCAGAAAACCTGCAATCGATTCCCATGCCAATTTCCGCGAAGCCGCCGACTCGTAGCCATGGCCTTCCCCCTTTAGTGTCAGCATGACGGGAATATTTCCGGAAATGGTCAGCATATACTGCATTCTCAGCGCATTTTCGTAATCAACGCGCTGGTCGTCCGTACCATGTACCAGCATCACCGGAACCTTGATTTTCTTGTACATATACAGAGGTTGCTCGGAAATCATTTTTTCTTTCTGGGCAGTAGGATCACCTAAGTATTCCTTCATCCACTTTTGAGTTTCTTCGTCAAGTGCGCCGTCGCTGGCGGTGAAAAGCAGTATGCGATCGCTGACACCACTTACCGAAATAGCACAGCGATATCGATCCGGCCATCGCGCTACCGACACCAACGCGGAATAACCGCCATAACTACTGCCCAGTATGCACATGCGCTGACTATCGATCATTCCGGTGTCCAATGCTTTCTGCAGTACCGTCTCAATGTCTTCTTCGATTTTTGTTCCCAGGCTTTGTTTGCCAGCTTCCATAAATGCTTTGCCGAAACCATCCGACCCTCGGTAATTCACTTTGAGCACCGCGTAACCCAAACCGGCAAGGAACTGGGTTTCGCGGTCAAAATGCAGGTCATCACGGACCCCGATCGGGCCGCCATGCGGCACCACGATCAGTGGTACGGGTCTATCACTCTTTTTCGCAGGTATTGTCAGATAACCTTCGAGCTCAAGCCCATCCTTACTCCTGGCAATAATTGTTTTTGTGTCTGAAAAGGTAAACGCAGAAAGCCACGAAGCCTGCTCATCCAGCTTGCTCATCTGGTTGCCCGCCTGATCGTAGTAATACAGACTGCCGGGATCCATCGGACTGTCGACGTACACCAGCGATTTTTCATTCGTCTTGTTCTTGTGCACCACGGCGATATTGGAATGGGGAAACGTCTTTGAAAGTCTTTTTTGTATGAGTGCCGATGCATCATCGAAATAATGGCTGACCAGCATGCCTTCGCTGTAATAGCGAATTCCAGCCGGTTGCCTGTTTTCGTCATAGATAATGGAAACAATGTCCTTACCCGGCATATGAAACACCGGCTTGATGTCATCCAGCGTTTCCGAGTTGGCCGAGACCAGTTCTTTTTGAGCACTCTTTTCACCCGATATCGCGAAAACGCGCGTGCCGTCCGGCGACAATGCCACGGGCCAAATGCCGTCTTCTTCAATCTGCTTGATATCAACGAAATTGCGACCGACCCGCTTCTGGAACATCAGTTTCTTGTCCGATATCCATTTGACACCAGCAACAATCTGGCCATCGCGGTCGGTAATCCACTGAATGAAATTATCCAATTTCAGATTCCCGGCATTTTGATTCCGATAAGTCATCTTTTCATGAAGACTTGCGGGGTTATTTTTACTCAACGAATAAACCAGCATCCTGCCTGCTGTAGTGGTGGACTCGCCGGCATACAAAAAATAATCGGGATTATTTACCTGCGGGTCTATCACGACACCGTCGATGAAAAGTCGTGTAGCGCTATACGTTATTTTTCCATCGGCGCCTGCTTTAACTTTTACGTATTGCGAGGCATTCGACGAGCCATACGTGACAATGAACGAATCCTCATTCAACCATTGCACGTCTCGCATATTGATCCACGAATCAAGCTTGGTAACTTGGCCGGTAGCGTAATGGATGATGTCGTTGGTTTTGCGGCGCTCTTCCACAATGTATTGCCCGTTCGGGCTAATCCAGGCATGCAGAATTTCGGTGCCTTTCCACAGCAGATCGGTCGTCAGGTTAATCGGAGGGGTCGGCGGAATCGGTTTGGTTTTTCCTTCCACGATACCGCCGCTGTTTTCCCCGGCAAGAAAATCCGGAAACGGGTCTGGAAATTTTCCAACATAGGCAAAGGGGAATTTTTCTGAAAGCGCCGGATGCATTTTCCTGTACCAAAGGATGTGTGCGAGTCCGCGGTTAGCACGATGGTAAGTGGACTGGAACTTGGTAAAACGGTAAATGAAATCACCCGGGTAATTGAACACACCGGGCTTCACTTCAAAATCAGTTTTGTCACCGCTGTATAAAGAAATACTGCTTAATGGCAGCTCGAGTGAGCTCCACTTGTACTTGCCGGCTTTGGCAACCATCAAATAAACATGCATGCCCACAGCGGGTTTTTCGATTTCGAAAACGTTCTTGTAGCTATCTTTCTCGACAAAATCGGTGCTCGCAATCAGACGGTTGGTGTCAAAAGCAAGTAGCAACAGACCCTCATCTGGAGCCAGCTGAACAGCCTCCCCAGGCTTCACCACACGAAACGGCGCCGCCACCGCAATAGAGAATGAGCAAAAAAGCAGAGCAACTGATAGCAAAAAACGAATCATGGTTCGGACACAGCTAACAAAAGAAGCCAGAATTTTACTACTTCTGGCCTTTGCAAACGTTGATCATGGTCACTAGAAAAGGGGTCGGGTTGGGCTACCCCCGGTTTGACGGACACTTTGGGGGAACAGGGACACCCACCATACCCACATCCCCTGACAAGAAAATCAGAAATTCCCTACATCTACCGATAAACCGTCATCGCAAACTATTGGCATGACGCAAGCTCGCTCCCAACTCATCACTCCCGACACCGCTGGCACC
The DNA here is from genome assembly GCA_039930825.1 of Arenimonas sp. Taxonomy (GTDB): domain Bacteria; phylum Pseudomonadota; class Gammaproteobacteria; order Xanthomonadales; family Xanthomonadaceae; genus Arenimonas. The sequence goes on along the minus strand of JBDTTC010000010.1, from coordinate 190 downwards.
TATCACTGTGTTCAACGCTGTGTTCGCCGTGCATTCTTGTGCGGCATTGATCACTACACCAACCAAAGCTTTGAACATCGAAGGGTTTGGGTTGAAGACCGTTTGCATTTAGTGGCCGAATGTTTTGCCGTTGCCATTCATGCCTATGCGGTGATGAGCAATCATCTGCATGTCGTGTTACAGCTTGATC
>JBDTTC010000009.1:0-3089 GCA_039930825.1 Arenimonas sp. | reverse complement strand
ATTAGCAACACATCGGTTGCTTCACCAACGCCTTGTTGCATCAGGAAGCTTATTAAATTACCGGATTCCGGATTTTGTTCCATCGCCTGATTGTCGCGTACACGTTCCAGATAAAGCACGTTTAGCTGCGCACGCAAATCAGCATTACGGGCCAGGATTTCATGGATGCGCGTCGATTCCAGCACGATGGCTTCACTGGCAACGGCGGCTTTTACTGTCGCACTGCGTGGTGAACCAGAAAGCAACGCCATCTCGCCGACATAATTGCCGGCCGCAACATAAGATAGAACCACTTCATTGCCGCCGAGTTTGCGAGATACCGTCACTGAGCCACGTCGAATCAGATAAAGACCATCGCTGGCATCACCCTCATTGAATAAGGTGGCGCCGGCATCGTAGTTCCTGATCACGGCACTTTGCACAAGATAATCCAGTTCATCTTCCGGAATGGAAGAGGCAAGAAAACTGCGTACTGCACGCTTCAGTGACACCTCATCAAGTGTGCGGCGAACGGCTTCCACTGAGGCTAGTAACTTAAGCATCGAACGACGTGGTGTTTCAATCAAGACGCTGTCTTTACTCGCGATAACCGTTGCGGCGCGACGACGACCGGAAATCAAGCCCAATTCGCCGAAAAAATTACCCGTTTTCATTCCGAAGCTGACGGGAGAACCGTCTTTACCCAGTGCCTGAATTTCTACTTCGCCATCGACAATGCAAAAAAGCGAATTGGTGTAGTCGTTGCGATGGAAAATCACCTCGCCGGCAGCAAAAGTGTGAATCGTGCTGTCGAGCAAAAATTCCCGCAGTTGCAATGTCGTCAGGCCATAAAGCAAATGCACGTTGCGCTGAATGATGCCGATCGCAGTTTTGACGTCGGGAACATTGACCTTGCTGAATTTTTGTTTGAGCAGAGGTTCATCGGCCGGTTCAACTGGATTGCCTAGAATATATTCGACGACTTCATAACCCTGGTTCATCGCTTGCTTAATCAGCGGATAGCCACCGAGCGCGCCGATAATATAAAGTCCCGGCACATTGGATTCGTAATGTTCACTGAGTTCAGGCACTGCACCAGAGTCGGCATTCGGAAAGAGAACACCGAAACTTTCTACCAGTTTGCGTGGCGGGTTTGCACCCAGTCGGGCGATGATGCGGTGGCAGTGAATGGACTCCTCGCCCTTCGCGGTTTTGGCGAAAAACTCCATCTTGAATTCGCCGCGTGTTTCTTCTACCCGGTTCACGCTGGTGCTGACACGGGTTTCCATCTTGCCTTCTTTCAAGGCTGCATTGAGCAGATTCAAATTGCCGTCTTTGCAGCGGTTGAATTCTTCGTTGCGGTTAACGAGTATCACGCGGTTACGTCCCATCAACGCGATCGCATTCTCGATTGCGGCATCACCGGCGCCGACAATGATGATGGTTTCATCGGCATACTCGCCCGGGTCATCCAGCTGATATTGCACATTCGGCAAATCTTCACCCTTGGCGCCCAGCTTCCGGATATTGCCCTGAAGGCCAATCGCCAGTACGATAAATTCTGCCGAAATAATATCGCCGCTAGCAAGCTTTATCGAGAAGTCGCCACATTTTCCGGTGATCGATACCACATTCGAGTTGTAACGGATATTGACGCCGTATTTCGAAAGTTCCTGATCCCAAGTGCTCAGGATTTTTTCACGCGATCCGGCGGCAAAAGTCATCGGGCTCCGCAAAGGCAGAACTTCTGGCTCTGCCATCACATGCTTGCCTTTCTGGTATTTGTAGATGGTATTGGCAGGTTGCTTTTCTGCTTCCAGCAGAACATGCGAAACACCGAGCTCGGCGGCATGTGCCGCCGCTGACAGCCCGCTGGGGCCGGAGCCGACAATTACAATCTTGAATTTTTCTGCCATGTCAAAATCTCCGAAAAAAATCAAGTCATCATTGAGTCAGTAATACGGTTTTGAATTCACGCAGGCGTTGCTGAAATTCCGCCGGGCGATATTTTTCATCATTTGACAGTGAAGCGTAGAGACGGTCGAGACTCAGATTGACCGGTTTTGGCGATTTGATCATGCCGCGTTTATTCATGAAATTTACGACGCTGCCGATTGCCATCACCGCTTGTTCTGCACCGGCGTAATCCCTGTAATAACCATTCAGTCCATCATCGATTAGACCGAGTGCAATTCCACGCAGCGAGTTCTCCGAAAAAGAATAATTTTCAATACGGTCCGCAACTTCCAGCGAGAGGCGCTTCATTGCCGCAGCTTCAATCATCGCGTCGCCCTGACCTGCAACCGAGCGATGCAATTTGCTGCCTTGCTGCGTTACACGTGCGCCCAGTTTCGGGTCAATTTGTTTGGCAATCGCGTGCATCATCAGCATGCCTGAATCATTCAGGCGAGCAAGGCCGGTGCCTGGGCTGGAGCCGAAAGCAGTCACTGGCTTCCAGCGTTGTTCCGACATAGAGTGATGGCAGGCGTGGCAATCGAACAGCACTAGTTCCGGAAACAGACCGTCACGACCGCGTTTTGGATCGCGCAGAATATCCATAGTTTCCGCAACGGCTAGCGATTGGCCAATCGCCCAAATTTTTACGCCGTCCCAGACTTGTTTGCGTTTTTCATAATCCTTGTCGATGCGAACATGGGCCGGCGAGATGATTGAAAATGTTTCTAATTCAAAACTCATGCGCGGATGACCTGCACCCATCAAACGATGGCTGACGAATTTGTCCTTGTTTCCGAAATGGCAGGACAGGCAAAGTTGCGCACGTTCTATCGGTTTGCTGCTTGGGTACAAACCATGCTGGACATTCATCGCATGCGTTGCGCCGGGTTCCACATGCGAGCTCAACCAGCGGCCGGCCGGGCCGTGGCAGGCTTCACAAGTTACACCGTCGCTCAGCTTGAAACGTTCGCCACGATTAGCTTCCGGTACATTGTGGGCATGACAATCCAGGCATAACTTCGATTTCTGTGGCGCAACGCCCAGCCCGAATTTTTTTGCGATGCTCTGCGATTTTTCATTTAGTAAAATATTGTAGGCGCGCGCATGCTTGTCGAAACGTGACCAGGTGACATATTCATTTTGCAAGACATTGG
>JBDTTC010000008.1:0-8895 GCA_039930825.1 Arenimonas sp. | reverse complement strand
TAAGTAGCCATAAGCCTCGCCAATTTTACCGTAAGCACGGTAACCATCAGGCGCATTTACCTTGCTACCTCCAAGCACGAAATACTTCGCATAAGCATCGTAATATTCCGGCAATGGATAAACCGGATCGCTAGATTCCCGCGGGTAGCGCCCCATTTCTTCGAGAATATTTTCGCGCCAACCTGCTGGAATTTCCCAACGTTGCGATTCGTGTACAGCTTCCGGAAAAATAAAGGCCACCAGCATTTGGTGTAAATCCGCTAACGGCATGAAGTTACCGAAAGAAAAATCGTGCGGACCAACCATCATCACTCCATCGTCGTCAAGAAAACCATCACCCTTCAATGCGCGACCGAAAGGAAACGAGCGTAGCTTTGCAATTCTCGGCGCAAATCCTGCAAGCGGTTTACCTTCTGCATCGATAATTTGTGACGAACCAGTCGCGAGATTTGCATTTACATCACGCGAGCCCAGGCGTGAAATGGCTCGCGTATTGGGATAACCCAATGCTTTCAAGCGTGAATGTATTTTGTCTGCGCCGAGCAACTCATAAAAACGGTTATAAGGAATATTGTCACTGACAGTGAAAGTCCGTCGAAGACTTCGAAGTAAAGATTCGCTCAAGGGTTCACTTTCATCCCATATCCCGGTTTCCGGCGGTTGCCGCAGCATGATGGCGCTTTCCAGATCACCGCCGACTCGCGCCACTTCTTCGCAAGCCAGTAAAGCCAAAGGCAACTTGATCGTGCTGGCAGGAAAAAACCAGCGCTTGGGTGCATGATGAAATGCGTGATGCTTGATCTGTATACGACCTGTTGAATCACGATTAATTTGCGAATACAGGATTTGAATTTCACGCGACGGATCAAGCAATAAAGACCGCTGCACATCGCTCAGGTTTTTGAAAATCGGGTTCCAAGAAAAATTATTTTCGGCGAAATTCAATTTCGCAATAGACGGCATTGCCGCCATGGCGCCACCGGCGGCGAGTGCCGAACACATCAATCGCCGCCGTGGGCTCATCGAACTCATTCTGGTTTATAGACTTCCGCACCTTGCGCCAAAAATTCTTTCGATTTTTCGGCCATGCCTTGCTCCAGCGCCTCGTTAGCTTCTATTTCCTGCGCATCGGCATAATCACGAACATCCTGGGTGATTTTCATCGAACAGAAATGCGGACCGCACATTGAGCAAAAATGCGCAACTTTATGCGCTTCTTTGGGCATGGTTTCATCGTGGTATTCACGCGCGCGGTCGGGGTCAAGCCCCAGATTGAATTGATCTTCCCAACGGAATTCGAAACGCGCTTTCGACAAGGCATTATCGCGCGCCTGTGCGCCGGGATGGCCTTTCGCCAAGTCGGCCGCGTGCGCTGCAATCTTGTAGGCCATCAAACCTTCGCGAACATCGTTCTAGTTCGGCAAACCCAAATGTTCTTTCGGCGTGACGTAGCAAAGCATCGCGGTGCCGTACCAACCGATCATCGCCGCACCGATAGCGCTGGTGATGTGGTCGTAACCGGGTGCGATGTCGGTGGTTAATGGGCCAAGCGTATAGAAAGGTGCTTCGCCGCATTCACGTAATTGCTTGTCCATGTTTTCCTTGATTAATTGCATCGGCACATGGCCAGGGCCTTCGATCATGGTTTGTACGTCGTGTTTCCAGGCGATTTTCGTCAGCTCGCCAAGCGTTTCCAGTTCACCGAATTGAGCGGCGTCATTCGCATCGGCAATCGAACCCGGACGCAAGCCATCGCCGAGCGAAAAACTCACGTCGTAGGCCTTCATGATTTCGCAGATATCTTCGAAATGCGTGTACAGGAAATTTTCCTTGTGATGCGACAAGCACCACTTCGCCATGATCGAGCCACCACGCGACACAATTCCGGTGACGCGCTTAGCCGTCAGCGGAACATATCGCAGCAATACACCGGCATGAATCGTGAAATAATCCACGCCCTGCTCGGCTTGTTCTATCAAGGTATCGCGGAACAATTCCCAGGTCAGTTCTTCGGCACGACCATCGACTTTTTCCAGCGCCTGATAAATCGGCACGGTCCCAATTGGCACCGGCGAATTACGGATAATCCATTCGCGGGTTTCATGAATATGTTTGCCGGTTGAAAGATCCATCACGGTGTCGCCGCCCCAACGCATCGACCAGACCAGCTTTTCGACTTCTTCGGCAATACCGGAACTGACGGCCGAGTTACCAATGTTCGCGTTGATCTTGACCAAAAAATTGCGACCAATAATCATCGGTTCGATTTCGGGATGATTGATATTGGCCGGAATAATCGCTCGACCACAAGCAACTTCGGAACGCACGAATTCCGGCGTAATCAATTTCGGTAAATTCGCACCGTAATGTTCGCCGGCATGTTGTTTCAATAAATGTGCTTCGGTGATCGCCTGGATATTCTGGTTTTCGCGAATCGCGATGAACTCCATTTCCGGCGTGATAATACCGCGACGTGCGTAGTGCATTTGCGACACATTCATGCCGGCTTTGGCTTTTCGCGGCATCGGACGATTGCCGAAGCGCACGGAGTTTAATTTCGCATCATGTTCGCGTGCGCGCCCGAATTCCGAACTCAAGCCGGCAAGCAATTCGGTGTCGTTTCTTTCTTCGATCCATTTCGCCCGCAATGGGCTAAGGCCTTGCGCCAAATCAATCGACACATTTGGATCGGTGTACGGGCCCGAATTATCGTAAACACAGAATGGTGCATTCTTTTCAACGCCGACAATTTTTCGGGTGTCGGTCAATTCGATTTCGCGCATCGGTACGCGAATATCGTCACGCGAGCCCTGCACGTAGATTTTCTTCGAGCCGGTGAACGGCTTGGTCACAGATTCGGAAAGTTCCTGCGCCTGGCGCAGTAATTCGCTGGGTAAAGCATTCATGGCATCGTCCTTTGAGTGATCGAAACGGGCGATGCCAGCACGGAATAATCCAGGCTTGCGAGCTCCCTACACCGGCATTAACCGGATCAGGTTCAAAGGGTATTTCTCAGCCAGACCGGAAAATCATCAGGCACCCCCGCTTCAGGCGCTATTTCATCACGAGAAGACCTCGCGTGCCAGTGAAACTGCAATTACGGGGCAATGTAGCCTAGGTCATGGCTCCACCTGACCCTGGGGAAACCTGAAAGGAAGTCTGCGACCCGACTAAATATCGCAGTCGTTTGTTTGATAAGACTCGCAATTTGAAATTTGGCGAAGCCCTAGGTCAGGTGGAACCATGACCTAGGCTACGGACCAGCATCCGGGCTACAAAGGATCAGTGAAACTCGTGCAGGCGTTGCAAGGCCAGCGCCCATAATGTATCTCGATGGGCACTACGGAAGAAATTGAAGTGACCGATAAACGGAATTCCGTATTTCTGCGGCTCAACCACTTCAATCGCGCGTGTTTTCGCATTTGGGTAGCGATCATAAACTGCTTTTACAGCAGCAGGCGTGCCCCAGCTGTCATCGGCAATTTGAAACAGATGCAGATGTCCGAGAAAGCGATTGGCATGTTCGGTCGCGTTGATGCGCGGCTCATCGAAAATGAAGCCCGGTTTTTTTGCCCAGTGCGCAAAATCCAGACCGAGTGCAGAAGAAGTATCTGCTTTCATGCCGGCCCAGCCTGGCCAATAACCATAAATACGGATAGCCAATGGTGCAATGAAATACCATGCCATGAAATGCAGATAGCGTTGCGGTGCCGCGATCAAACGCCAATAACCGGAAAGTGCTGCAACGGTAATTAGCCCATCAATTTTCCCGCTAATTTTCGTCAAGGCCGGCATCCAGCCACCGACACTGTGACCAACAATGTACAAGGCTTGCTCCGGGAATTTTTCCAGCATGTCATTTACCACGGCTGGATAATCGTACTCAGCGTAAGCAAGAAAACCGACATCGCGGTATTCGCGAATACTCCGGACTTTCGACAGACCTACTCCGCGGAAATCAAAACTCATTACGTCGAAACCAGCGTCGGCCAGATATTCGCAAAAGCCTTTGTAATAACTTTGCGATACTGCGGCTGCGGGACCGACAATAACACTACGCTGTAACTTCTTTTCCGGATTGGCGGTAAATAGCTGCGCAATTAGGGTGTCGTTGTTTTGAACGTACAGTCTTATTGTTTCCATGTCTTTTCTTATTCACCTAGCCATTTGGTTTGACCCGAAGGCCCAGTACATAAGAACGCGTTCCGAATCTGTCTGAGGCAAGGGGGAGGGAGCCAGGCAGACAGATTCGGGCGCGAAAACTTTTTATTGGTATTGCTTCATATCCGGCGATGGCACTTTGAACCAAGCGGCGTACAAGGCCGGCAGGAATAATAATGTCAGCGCGGTGGCCACCAGCAATCCGCCCATAATCGCAGTCGCCATTGGTCCGAAAAACACACTGCGAGAAAGCGGAATCATCGCCAATATCGCGGCTAATGCCGTCAATACGATTGGACGGAAACGACGCACGGTGGCATCGATAATCGCATCGGTGGGTGAATGGCCCATCGCAATATCCTGATCAATTTGATCCACCAGAATCACCGAGTTGCGCATGATCATGCCGGTCAAGGCAATCGTGCCGAGCATCGCTACGAAACCAAATGGCACCTGGAAGATCAGCAAGAACAATGTGACGCCAATGAAGCCCGGAGGTGCAGTCAGCAAGACCATGAACATGCGGCGAAAACTCTTCAACTGAATCATCAATAAAGTTACAACCACCAGCAAGAATAAAGGTGCACCCGCTGCGACCGATTTCGAGCCGCGACCGGAGTCTTCCACAGTCCCGCCGGTTTCAAGCAGATAACCACTTGGAAGTTGTGCGCGAACCGATTCCAGTGTTGGCAGTATTTCTGCCGTGACTGAGGGTGGTGTCACGTTTTTGTAAATATCGCCACGCACAGTGACAGTCGGCAAACGATCACGATGCCAGATAATGCCTTCTTCGAAACCGTATTCCAGCGTTCCGATTTGCGACAACGGCACGGCCCTGCCATTGTTGGTAGGCACGGCAAGACTACCGAGCAAGGACAAACTTTCGCGTTCCTGATTCGGGCCGCGCAAAGCAATTTCAATCAGTTCATTATCCTGGCGGAATGTACTGACATGCGTACCCGACAGCGAACCTCGCAAGAATAAGGCAACCTGCGAAGAACTCACGCCCAGTGCACGTGCACGTTCCTGATCGATGTGTATTCGAACAACCTTACTGGGCTCGTCCCAATCCAGATGTACATTGTCGACATTCCCGTTGGCACGGACTTTTTCGGCAACTTCTTGGGCCAACGCACGTACGGTATCGATGTGCTCGCCCGATACGCGAAATTGAATCGGAAAGCCCACCGGCGGTCCATTTTCAAGACGACTGATACGTGCCTGCACGTCGGCAAAATCGGTTTTGAATTTCTCGATCAACCATTTACGCAATTGCTCACGTTCCTTATTGCTTTTCGTGGTCAAGACGTACTGGGCAAAATTCGCCTGCGGCAATTTCTGATCAAGCGGCAGATAAAAACGTGGCGAACCAGTACCGACATAGCCGACGTAGTTTTCCAGTTCGCTGCGATCCTTGATCATTTTCTCGAAACGTTTAGAAACCGTTTCAGTCGCTTCCAGTGATGCGCCTTCGGCCAATTCCAGATCGACCATCAATTCCAGCCTTGTGGATGACGGGAAAAATTGTTGCGGTACATACTTGAACATCAGCGCCGCGAATACCGTGGACAACGCCGTTATCAAAATAACGGTTTTACGATAGTTCACACACCAGGCGACCAGTTTTCTAAATTTGTTATAGAACTTGGTGTCATAAACTTCATGATGACTCTGGCCTTCTGCCAAGGGCTTGGGATCGGGCAATATGCGCGCACCCAAATATGGGATGAAGATAACGGCGGCAATCCAGCTCAACACCAATGCAATCGTGACGACCTGGAAAATCGAACGGGTATATTCGCCGGTACCTGATTGTGCGGTCGCTATAGGTAAAAAACCGGCAGCCGTAATCAATGTACCGGTCAGCATCGGAAATGCCGTACTTGTATAGGCAAAACTGGCAGCTTTGAAGCGATCAAAGCCCTGCTCCATTTTTACCGCCATCATTTCGACTGCGATAATCGCATCATCAACGAGCAAGCCGAGCGAGAGAATCAGTGCGCCCAAGGAAATTTTATGCAGTCCGATATTGAAATAGGCCATAGCGGTAAATGTCATTGCCAATACCAATGGAATCGACAATGCAACCACGGTACCGGCACGCTTACCCAGCGAGAAAAAACTGACGATAAGTACAATGACAACCGCTTCGATCAATGAACGAACAAAATCAGTGATCGAGCTGGCAACCGAAGCAGGTTGGTCGGAAACCTTCCGCAACTCCATACCGACTGGCAAACTGGCCTTCAATCTTTCGAAATCAGAATCAAGATTTTTTCCGAGCTCGACGATGTCGCCACCCGGCCGCATTGAAACGGCAATACCGATCGCGTTTTCACCCATGAAGCGCATGCGTGGTTGTGCAGGGTCGGTGAAACCGCGTTTAATTTCAGCCACATCGCTCAGACGCAAACTTCTGTCGCCGACGCGAATAGGGAAATTCTTTATCTGCTCGACACTGTCGAAAGCACCATCGACGCGAATCTGTACGCGATCACTGCCAGTTTCAAAAAAGGCGGTTGGTGTGATGGCATTTTGTTGATCGATGGCGGCTTGAACTTTATCCATCGGAATACCCAGCGTTGCCAGCTTGGTATTGGATAATTCGATCCAGATTTTTTCGTCTTGCAAACCTAGCAAATCAACCTTATTAACATCTTTGACCCGATGCAATTCGAGTTCGAGACGTTCGGCATAATTCTTCAGTGTGGCGTAATCGAAACCGTCACCTGACAGCGCATAGATATTGCCGAACGTGTCGCCAAATTCATCGTTGAAAAACGGACCCACTACACCTTCCGGCAAGGTCGGCTTTATGTCGCCGGTTTTTTTCCGGATTTGATAAAACAATTCGGGTAGCTTGTCGGAAAACAGCGAATCCTTGGCGATGAACATTACCAGCGATTCGCCCGGGCGCGAATACGAACGAATGAATTCGTAACTGCCGGTTTCCATCAATTTCTTTTCAATACGGTCGGTAACCTGCATTGAAACTTCTTGCGCAGTAGCTCCAGGCCACAAGGTACGCACGACCATGATCTTGAAAGTAAAAGGAGGATCTTCCGATTGACCAAGACGTTGATAACTCATGATGCCAGCCATGGCGAGCACGATCATGATGAACAACACCAAGGTGCGATTATTGAGCGCCCAAGCCGATAGATTGAAGTTAGATGACATTTCAGTTCGCCGTATTTTTGTTCGCAGCTACACTGTTGAAAGCGGTAGCGACTTCGCGATTATTGTTGTCAACCGCTCGTACCGCTTCACCTTCGCGCAGCAAATGCACGCCAGCTATGATCACCCAATCGGTGGTTTTGATACCTGACAACACCGGCACACTGGTTTCACCATAAGCACCGATCTGCAGAGGAACCAGATGTACCTGTTGTTCGCGCTTGGCCTGCTCTTCGAATTTTTTCTGTTCTTCTGCATTCAGCGTTTTATCCTTGGGCGGCGCAAGTTTCTGCAACACCCAAACTGCCGGCTTGCCATTGAGTTGGTAAATCGCCGAAAGCGGCAAACTCATTTGGCTATTATTTTCGTCCTGTACATAAACACGTGCACTTTGACCGACTTCCGCTTTCACGCCATCCGCCTTGAAGCTGACTTTCGCGGCAAACGTCCGCGCAAGTGGATCGGCGGAAGGAGAAATTTCACGGAGCGTCGCTGGAAATATTTTTCCGGGTGCCGCCCAGAGTTCAACCTGCATTTTGCGACCGGGTTGGAATTGCGATACGAATTGTTCGGAAACACTGATCGAAATTTCGCGCGGGCCATCGGTGGCCAGAACAAAAACCGCCTGTCCGGCTGCCACCACTTGTCCAGCTTCGGCAAGACGCTGTGCAATCACGCCATCTTTCGGGGCTCTTAAAATCGAATAGCCGGTCTGGTTATTGGAAAAATTCGCATTGGCCTGTGCCTGTTTAACGCGGGCCGCTGCAGCCTGATAGGCAGACAAACGGGTGTCATACAAGGAACGGCTGACGACTTGTTTATCAACCAGTGCTTTGTAACGTTCAAGTTCTGACTTGGCCAAGGCCAAATCCGATTGCGCCGAGGTCAAAGCAGCCTGGGAAGACTGCGATTGTAGGTTGACGTCATTGGCATCCAACTGGGCCAGAGCCTGCCCGGCTTTCACCGCCGTGCCGACATCGACGAAGCGTTTGGTAATCTTTCCATTGATCCTGAACGCGAGTTGTGGCTCTTCCAGCGCGCGAACTTCCCCCGAATATACGCTCGCCGAAGCTATTGCGGCGCCCGGCTGAACCACCAATGCCGGACGCGCAGGTTCGGCTGCAGGCTCGTCTTTACAGGCTGTCAGCAATAAAAGGGAGAAAATTAGTAGGGTGCTAACAACAGCTGAATGACGTTTCATCGAGGCATCTCTATTATTGAACTTCGCGGTATAGTATATTTAGTTTACCCGCCAGTTCAATATCTATTTACAATTGCCCCATGAATCTTGCTTCTCGCCCGCCCAACGCCCCCGGTCGCCCGAAGGACCTCGAAAAACGTGCCGCCATTTTGGCTGCCGCGCAATCGTTATTCCCTTCAAAAGGCTATGACGCTGTCAGTATGGACGCCATCGCCCAAGCTGCTGGAGTCTCGAAACTTACGCTTTACAGCCATTTCACCGATAAAGACACCTTGTTTGGTGCCGCCGTGGAAGAGTTTTGCGAACATCAGCTACCGCATCAGGCTTTCGAACTCCATCCCGAACTCAGCCTGCGC
>JBDTTC010000007.1:0-6680 GCA_039930825.1 Arenimonas sp. | reverse complement strand
AGTCGGCTGTGTATAGTATTCACTCATTGTGCTATTAACTAATTAATTATCAGGTCAGTTAGAAATGAGTTCGAAGTCGATTGATCCGCTTCTGATAGCAGCTGCACAAGCAGGTGATGCCGATGCCTTAAACAAGGTACTTATCAGTTCCAGGCAGGATCTTCGTCGGTACGCCGAATATCATTGCATCGTCAATGATGTCGAGGATGCAGTACAGGAAACGCTTCTGGTGGCATCAAACAAAATAGGAAATCTGCGATCAATCGAGAAATATAGTTCATGGTTGTTTCGTATCGTAAAACGTGAATGCAATCGCATGCGACGCAGTTGGCGCATGGTGACCAATCACGAGGTCGATGAGAGCATACAGACATATGAAATAGCGGCACCTGCAGAGTGGCGTCATAAAGTTGCAAAGATGCTGGCAACTATTCCATCGCAATATCGCGTTATTTTATTGCTGCGCGATGTTGAGGGTCTGGATCTCAAGGAGTTGGCTAATAATTTAAACCTCAGTTTAGCTGCTACAAAATCGCGATTGCATCGGGCCAGACTTGTTGCAAGAGAGCAGCTCGTTATGCCAGGACTATCGTTTGATCCGAGTGATCTTTGTGAGTAAATTCCAACACACTATTCTGTGATGTCGGAATTATGGAACGCCATGCAATAAAAAACCGCCTTTCGGCGGTTCTTTATTACACTTGGTGGAGGTGGCGGGAGTTGAACCCGCGTCCGAAAGTGCTCCAATTCCAGCACTACATGCTTAGCTCGTTGTTCGTTCTCGTCAGCCGGCAACACAACGTGCGAGGCACACCGTCAGACATACCCGCTAAATCTAGTCTTCGGTTGGCGGGTCGCCACCGTAAACGATTCTGTGATAATGACCTTACATCCACGAGCACAGACACAAGTGGGTTCAGGGCGAAGCCTTAAGCGGCTAAAGCGTAGTTGTCGTCGTTGGCAACTAAATTTTGCTACTGGATTAACGAGGAAAGTCGCCCCCTCGGCATGCGCCAAATATCTTCGCTACCCCCGTCGAAGCCAGGACACCCCCGGTTCTAGGAATTACAAATTTACCGACAAGTGAATTATGGGGGCAGGGGTGTGGCAATACAAGGCAATTAAGGTAGGAGCGTCTTTAGGCGCGATAAATCTGGCGTGATTTGTCGCGCCTAAAGGCGCTCCTACGGGCAATTAGGCAATCAGCTGCGTGTACAAATCCGGCATTTCATTCAGATATTGATATTGGAAATGTTTTTGCTGCATCTTGGTTTTGATGCTGTGAATGTCTTCCTTATTCTTCAGCTCAAGCCCCACGACGACGGGTCCGGTTTCGCGATTATTCTTTTTCGCGAATTGGAAATAAGTGATGTCGTCTTCCTCACCAAGAATATCGTTGACGAATTCTTTCAAGGCGCCGGGACGTTGCGGGAACTGGATCATGAAGTAATGTTTCAATCCCTCGAACAATAGCGAACGTTCTTTTATTTCTTCGGTGCGCAGAATATCGTTATTGCTTCCGCTAACGACGCAAACGACATTCTTGCCCTCGATTTTGTCTTTGTAATAATCGAGCGCAGAAATCGTGAGTGCCCCGGCAGGTTCCACTACCATGGCTTCTTCGTTGTAGAGACGCAAAATAGTGGTGCAGACTTTTCCTTCAGGTACCAATACGACATCGTCCAGATTATTCTTGCAGATATCAAAAGTCAGCTGGCCGACTTGTTTGACTGCTGCACCATCGACGAATTTGTCGATGTTGTCGAGTGCGGTATTTTTTCCAAGATCAATGGACGTTTTCATCGACGGAGCACCGGCAGGTTCGACACCGATGATTTTAGTATTCGGGCTGAGCTGTTTGAAAACGGTGGACAAACCTGCCGCCAAACCGCCGCCGCCGACAGGAACAAAGATGTAATCGATGTCTTGTTTTGTCGCCTGCAGTATTTCGAGCCCGACGGTGCCTTGGCCTGCGATCACTTGCAGGTCATCGAAGGGATGTACGAATACCAATTTATTCTGAGTCGCATCGTCGAGGGCGTGCCGATAGGCATCATCGAAGGTGTCGCCGACCAACACGATCTCGACAAATGATTTCCCGAACAACTGCACCTGTTTGATTTTCTGTTTCGGCGTGGTCTTCGGCATATAAATCTTGCCGTGGATTTTCAAAAGCTGACAAGAGTAGGCAACACCTTGCGCGTGATTGCCAGCGCTGGCACAGATAATGCCTTGGCGTTTTTCGGCTTCATCAAGAGAGCTGATTTTATTGTAGGCACCTCGGATCTTGTAGGAACGAACGACTTGCAGGTCTTCGCGTTTCAATAAAATATTAGCCTGAAATTCTTCAGACAGATTTACATTCACTGAAAGCGGTGTCGTGCTGACGACATCGCGCAGTTGCAGCTGCGCTTGCTCGATGCTGGCAAACAGCGGATCAACACCGGTCAGAAAACCCGATTTCAAGGCCAAATGATTCATAGCCAGGTCGCTTGAAACCTTGGCACTTCAACATAGTGATCGGAATTTCCCGGTTCGGATTCCAGATTGACGTTCTGCACATCGTACAAACGACCGAGTTGTCGGCAAAGCACGTTTGCATCGCGATCACTTTCGACTTCCATGCTGATTTGCATGTTTGCATCATTGGTTTTTTCGACATGCAAAGTATTCAGGCTATAACCACGGCGTTCCACCGTGCCCAGTACGCGGATCAACGCGCCTTCGCTTGCTGCCATTGTGATTTCCAGTCTTCTGCTCATGCTGCACACCCCATCATGTCGGCGTTGGATTTTCCCGGTGGCACCAATGGCCACACATTGGCCCGGGGGTCGATTTTTACGTGGCAAAACAGCGGGCCTTCTTCGGAAAGAATGCGTTCGATCGCGGCCGGAACTTCATCGCGGCGTTCAACGGTAAAAGCGGGAATTCCGAAGGCGCGAGCCAGTTGGGCGAAGTCGGGGTTGTCGGATAAATCGACTTCGCTATAACGTTCGGCGAAGAATAATTCTTGCCATTGCCGCACCATGCCGAGACAGGAGTTGTCGAGCAAAACAATTTTCACTGGAATGCCGTAGCGTTTCAGCGTCGCCAATTCCTGGATATTCATCATGATCGAACCATCGCCACTGACGCAGATCACGGTCGCATTCGGTTTCGCAAATTGCGCGCCTATGGCAGCGGGCAGGCCATAACCCATCGTGCCTAAGCCGCCGCTGGATAAATGCGCGGCCGTGCGATTCACGCGCCAATGTTGTGCGACCCACATCTGATGCTGACCGACATCGCTGGCGACGATCACTTTATTGCCACCGGCTTCGGATAATTGTTTCAGCAGGGCCGGTGCGAATACGCCATCGCCGGGTGCGTCATAACGCTCGGCATGTTGGGTTTTCATCGAGCGACATTTTTTCTGCCATTCGGAAATATTCAAAGGCTGAGCAAGCGCCAATAAATTCTCGCAGATTTTTCCGGACAGGCCGACATCGGCTGTTCTCAATTTACTGATTTCCGCTGCATCGATATCCAGATGTAATACTTTTGCTTTTGGCGCGAAGGTCGAAAGTTTTCCGGTAGCACGATCATCGAAGCGCGCACCGGCAACGATCAGTAAATCGCAATCTTGCACGGCAAAGTTGGCCGCTGGATTGCCGTGCATACCCAGCATGCCCAGATTGAATGGTGCATCCGGTTCAACGGCGCCCAAACCTTTCAATGTCCACACGGCGGGCAAACCGGTAGAGCGCATCAAGGAACGCAGCGCCCATTCGGCATTGCCCATGTTGACGCCGCCGCCCACATACAACAGTGGACGTTCGGCTTTGGCAATCAGTTCGCGTGCTTGTGCAATTCCTTCGGGCTCATCAAAGGACGGTTGAAAACTTTTTAGCGTTGCCAATGAAGCGGCCACTTTTGCTGTGGCGACATCTTTCGGTAAATCTATTAACACCGGACCAGGACGACCGGAGCGGGCAATCGCGAAAGCATTTCGAACGGTGGCGTAAACATCTTCCGCATTGCGAATCAGGAAGCTGTGTTTCACCACAGGCAGACTCATGCCGTAGATATCGACTTCCTGAAACGCATCGGTGCCCATCACACCGGTTTGTACTTGACCGGTGATGGCAACCATTGGCACTGAATCCAGATAGGCATTCGCGATGCCGGTCAGTAAATTCGTTGCCCCAGGTCCTGAAGTAGCAAGACAAACGCCAACTTTTCCCGAAGCACGTGCGTACCCATCAGCTGCCAACGCTGCGCCTTGTTCGTGACGAACAAGAATGTGTTTGATATCGCTGTCCACGAGTGCGTCGTAGACCGGCATGATTGCGCCGCCGGGATAACCAAACATCAGATCGCAACCTTCGGCTTCAAGCGCATGCAGTAACCACTGCGCGCCTGTTTTCATCACCGTACTCTGTGCTTTCGAGCCGTCCATAATTCAACCTCCCGCGGGTGCTAACCAAGGCATACGTGCACGTAATGCAGCACCGACCTGTTCAATCGGGTGCGCCAGATCACGTTCTTTCATCGCTTTGTAATTGCCATTGCCGGCTTGGTATTCGGCGACCCATTCTTTCGCGAAAGTGCCGTCGCGGATTTCCGCCAATACTTCACGCATGCGAGTACGGGTTTCATCATTGACGACACGCGGACCGCGAGTGAGATCGCCGTATTGCGCAGTTTCGGAAACGAATTTATGCATTTTCGCCAAGCCACCTTCGTGCAGCAGATCGACGATGAGTTTCAATTCATGCAGGCATTCGTAGTAGGCGACTTCCGGTTTGTAACCGGCTTCGACCAAGGTTTCATAGCCTTGCAACACCAACTCGGTCGCGCCACCGCACAGCACGGCTTGTTCACCGAATAAATCGGTTTCGGTTTCTTCGGCGAAATGGGTTTCGATTAACATCGCACGTGCTCCGCCGATACCGGCAGCATAGGCCAACACTTTTTCGCGAGCTTCTCCACTAGCGTCTTGATGGATCGCGTACAAGCACGGAACGCCGTGGCCTTTTTCGTATTCGCGACGAACCAAAGCCCCAGGGCCTTTTGGTGCGACCAGAATCACGTCGATATCGGCACGCGGTTTGATTTGATCGAAATGCACGTTGAAACCATGGGCGAATAACAAAGCCGCATTCGGTTTTAAATTGTCCTTGATCGCTTCTTCATACAAAGCCGGTTGCACCATGTCCGGTGTCAGTACGGCAACGAGATCGGCATGCTTCACCGCTTCGGCCGGTTCTTCGACACGCAAGCCATCGGCCTGTGCATTTTTCCAACTCGGGCCATCGCGGCGTACGCCGACAACGACATCCAAACCCGATTCATGCAGATTCAATGCATGTGCACGACCTTGGCTGCCGTAGCCGAGAATGACGATGCGGGCATTCTTCAGCGCTTCTGTGGTGGCGGCTTGTGTCATGGTGTTTCTCCCTGGGTTTTTGTTGAATGGAAAGGTGAATATTTAAAAAACATCGGTGACAGCGCCTTTGGAAGCGGAGCTGACAAGACGAGCATATTTGGCGAGAGCGCCGCGAGTAACGCTGGGTTTGAAGGCTTTCAAATCGGCACGACGCGATTCGAGATCGGCATCGGTCGTTATTTTGCGGGTGTCGGCATCAATGACGATGCGGTCACCTTCGCGCAGCAAGGCAATCGGACCACCACGTGCGGCTTCCGGCGAGATGTGTCCGACCATAAAGCCATGCGTCGCGCCACTGAAGCGGCCATCGGTAATCAAGGCAACATCATCGCCCAGACCGCGACCGACCAATGCGGCAGTGACGGCCAACATTTCACGCATGCCTGGACCGCCGGCAGGACCTTCATTGCGGATGACGATCACATCACCGGCTTTGATGCGATCACGTTGCACGGCAGCGAACGCTTGTTCTTCGTTTTCGAATACGCGGGCGACGCCATCGAATTTCAATAAACCCTTGCCGGCCAGTTTCAGCACGCAGCCATCGGGAGCGATGTTGCCGTACAAGATCGAATAACCGCCGCGTGGTTTCAAAGGATTTAAAACTTCGCGGACTACCTCCTGATTAGAGGCTGGTAAAGCAGCGGCATCGAGTTCGGCGAACAGATTTTTCCCGGTGACCGTTGCAGCATCTTCCAGCATATTGGCTTTGCGTAAAGCTTCAGCCACGCGTGCAGTGCCACCAGCTTCGGTGAGTTCTACGGCAGTGAAGCGACCGCCCGGTTTTAAATCTGCAATCACGGGAGTATCGCGTGAGGCGATTTCGAAATCTTCCAGACCCAAAGCGATTTCGGCATCATGAGCAATTGCCAACAAATGCAGAACGGCATTCGTCGAACCGGCAGTGGCAGCCACCATGCGGGCGGCATTGCGGAATGAAGCGGCAGACAATACATCACGTGGTTTCAAATCATTATTGAAACATTGCATTACCAGTTCGCCGCAGCGAAAGGCAGCTTCGAGTTTCTTCGGGTCAGTGGCGGTGATGTCGTTCAAGCCCATCGGTGACAAACCCAATGAAGTCAGCACCATGGCCATCGTGTTTGCGGTGAATTGACCACCGCAAGCACCGGCACCGGGGCAGGCGCGTTTTTCAACATTAGCCAATTGGGCATCGTCTATTTTTCCTGCGCCATGGCTACCCACAGCCTCGAACACTTCCTGGATCGTGATGGATTTTCCATCCAGTTTT
>JBDTTC010000006.1:0-7825 GCA_039930825.1 Arenimonas sp. | reverse complement strand
GGAGCAACCTTTGTGCTCGTCACAGCATCACACTCGAAATTAGATGTTAAAGGTGGTCATGGCTCGAAGTCATATTGACTTCCGGCACATAACAAAGATGAATCAATCCTGTACTGTGATATGCAACTAACACACCCCAGCTTCGCCTAGCCTGGCTTCGGCCTTAGATATTGGAACGGACTCAATGAAAAACTCAAATGCCTTTATTCGCCCATTTTTATTCGCCATGGTATTCGGCACCCTTGTTTTAAGCGGCTGCAAAGGTGGCAAAGAGGCCGACGCCGATGCCAAAACAGACGAAAAGGCAAAGACGGAGCAGGCGGAAGATCAGACCGGCAAGGATGGTAAAGACGGCGAGAAAAAACCTGAAGCCGTACCTGTTGAAGTCGTTAGCGTCGCCCGAAAACCGATTTCGGCCAGTTATTCGGGCACCGCCAATCTTGAAGCACCTGGAGAATCCCAGGTGGTGGCCAAGACATCAGGTGTGATGGTGCAATTGCTCGCAGAAGAGGGCCAGATCGTGCATAAGGGTCAAGTTCTGGCCAGACTGGATGGTGATCGCGTTCGTCTGGAAGCTCAGCGTTCAGCTGCGACAGTGCACAAACTTGAAAACAATTACCGTCGCTCCCAGGAGCTACGTGCCCAAAAACTGGTCAGTGCCGATGCCGATGAACAAATCCGCTATGAGCTAGAAACTGCAAGAGCCAATCTAGCTTTGGCACAGCTGGAATTGAGCTATACCAATATCGTAGCGCCAATCAGTGGCGTGGTAGCACAACGTATGGTCAAGCCAGGCAACTTAATCAGCTTGAACGCTCCGGTATTTCGCATCGTCGACAATTCGCATCTGGAAGCCGTATTGAATGTGCCAGAGCGTGAAATGTCGGTGCTCAGACAAGGCATGCCCTTGCGCATGATTGTAGATGCCATTCCAGGCAACGTATTTGAGGGTAAAGTTGATCGGGTCAGCCCGGTCATCGATTCGGGAACGGGCACCTTCCGTGTGGTATGCGCTTTTGTCGGCAATGACAAACTTCGTCCGGGCATGTTTGGCCGTATTGAAGTAGTTTTCGACCAACGCGACAATGTTTTAACGATGCCACGTATTGCTCTTCTTGAAGATGAAGGTGAAAGCGCTGTATTCGTCGTACGTGGAAATAAGGCGGCACGTGTCCCAGTGAAACTTGGTTATGCCAATGGTGAGTACGCCGAAATATTATCTGGCTTGAAAGACGGTGATCGCGTCATTACCGCCGGTAAAGTAGCAGTACGTGATGGCACTGAAATCCAGATTTTGGGCGATAAAACCGTCAAGCCAGCAGACGGAGTCGCCAAAAAATGAATTTAGTTGAATTTTCCACTCGCCGCCGCGTCACCATCGCGATGGCAGCGGTTACTTTGGTCTTGTTCGGTGCCATTGGCTGGACAAGTCTGAAAGTGAATCTGCTGCCGGAATTGACTTATCCGACATTGACCGTACGTACCGAATATACCGGTGCTGCGCCGGCGGAAATTGAAACTTTGATCACCCAGCCAATCGAAGAAACCGTCGGTGTAGTGAAAGGCCTTCGTAAACTAAAATCGGTATCGCGTGCAGGACAAAGCGATATCGTGCTCGAGTTTGCCTGGGGTAGTGATATGGACAAAGCAAGCCTGGATGTGCGTGACAAGCTCGACACACTGCGTTTGCCACTGGATGTTACACCGCCAGTCTTATTACGATTTAATCCGACTACCGAGCCAATTCTGCGCCTCGTCATGTCGGTCAATGAAAAAACTTCCGGCAACCAGGCCGCAGAACTCATGCGCCTGCGTCGCTATGCCGAAGAGACCTTGAAAAAACGTCTCGAACCGGTCGAAGGCGTTGCTGCGGTGAAAGTCGGCGGCGGTTACGAAGATGAAATTCAAGTACAGCTAGACACCCAGCGTCTGGCGCAACTCAATTTATCATCAGGCTTGGTAATTGATCGTTTGAAACAGGAAAATATCAATATTTCCGGTGGCCGTATCGAGGAAGGCAGTGAGCGTTATCTCGTTCGCACAGTGAATCAATTCAGCAATCTAGAACAAATGCAGGATCTGCTGATCACAACGCAAAATAATGTGCCCGTTCGTTTGAAAGACGTGGCAAGCGTCGTGCAGGGCTATAAAGAACGCGAAGCCATCATTCGTATGCAAGGTCGCGAATCCGTTGAATTGGCGATCTATAAAGAAGGTGATGCCAATACCGTTGCCGTTGCCGGCGAAGTACATTCCTTGCTTAATCGTTTGCAGAATGCCGCAGGTCCGGGCGCTAATAGTTCAGGCGAACATAGCATCCCCGGTGCCTACACGATTGACGGTTATTCGATCAACACCATTGACGATCAATCAAAATTCATTGAAAGCGCAATTCAGGAAGTGAAATTTGAAGCCGTGATGGGTGCGTTCTTCGCCATCCTGATTATCTTCTTCTTCCTGCGTGACGGCTGGAGCACTTTCGTGATCGGTCTATCATTGCCAGTATCGATTATTTCAACCTTCTTCTTTATGGATCGTTTGGGCCTGAGCCTCAACGTGATGTCGATGGCCGGTTTGGCATTGGCCACCGGCATGGTGGTGGACGACTCCATCGTGGTGCTCGAAAGCATCGCAAAAGCGCGAGAACGCGGGCTTGGTCTGGTGCAGGCCACGATCAAGGGCACGAGCGAAGTCAGTATGGCAGTCGTTGCTTCAACGTTGACGACGATTGCAGTTTTCTTTCCATTGGTTTTCGTGGAAGGTATCGCCGGTCAATTATTCAAAGATCAGGCATTAACTGTATCGATAGCATTGGCGATGTCGCTGATCGTATCGTTGACGCTGATCCCGATGTTGAGTTCCTTGAAAGCGACATCGCAAATGGCTTTTGCCAAAGACCCTGAAATTGTTCGCGCCGTACCAGCGGGGAAAATTGGTCGCGCCTCGTATCAGACCTTTGGCGGACTGAAAAAAATGATCGGCTGGCTGGTAGAAGGTGTTGCGATAATTGGCTCCACTGTTTTTCGATTCCTTGCAAAATATGTCGGTGGCGCTCTGGCATGGCTGGGTGAAAAATTACTGACGCCATACGACGCGGGCGCGGCTTTTTACCATCGCATTTTGCCGAAAGTCCTGGACCGACCAGCTTTAATTTTGGCCTGCTCGTTTATCGCTTTCGTCATATCAATTTTCGTTGCGATGGGTTTGGGTACCGACCTGATTCCGCAATTGGCTCAAGACCGTTTTGAAATGACGGCAAAGTTGGCACCGGGCACGCAATTGCGTGAAACCGATGCCCTGGTGCAGAAAATTCAGGCCATTCACGGTAAAGATGCCGATATCGAAAAACTTTACGGCGTTACTGGCAGTGGCACGCGTCTGGATGCCAATCCGACCGAGTCGGGCGACAACGTTGCAAAGCTGACCGTCATTCTGGGCAGCAAATATACTCGTGAAAACGAAGCCAAAATCACCGAGCGCATGCGTAAAACGATGGCGGCTTATCCCGATGTTCAGGTGAAATTTGAACGTCCGCAGTTGCTGAGTTTTGCAACGCCACTTGAAATCGAATTAAGTGGCCAGGATTTGGCTTCCATTGAAAAAGCTGGGCGCCAATTGAGTGTATTGATGAAAGGTTCCCCGCACTTTGCCGATGTTAAATCAACGGTGGAGCAGGGCTATCCCGAAGTGCAGATCATCTTCGATCAGGAACGTGCGGCAGCATTGGGATTGACCTCACGTCAAATCGCCGATCAGGTAGTACGTCAGGTGCGCGGTGAAGTGGCTACGCGTTACAGCTTCCGTGATCGTAAAATCGACGTGCTGGTACGTGCCCGTGAAGCAGACCGTAGCTCGGTCGAAGACGTCCGCAATATCATCATTAATCCGCAAAGCGTGAATCCGGTTCCGTTATCGGCCGTTGCCAAAGTCGTCGAGACCATAGGGCCAAGCGAAATCAATCGTGCTGATCAAACCCGCGTGGCATTGATTTCGGCCAATTTAAAAGATATCGATCTGGGTACTGCCGTTCAGGAAGTAAAAAACCTAGTGCGTGAAAACCCGATTGGTACTGATGTGAAAATGAACTTTGGTGGGCAAAGTGAAGAACTCGACAGTTCGATCAAGTCCTTATTCTTCGCTTTCGGTCTTGCCATGTTTCTTGTGTACCTGGTGATGGCTTCACAATTTGAATCCCTACTGCATCCATTCGTGATCATGTTCTCGGTGCCGCTGGCGATTGTTGGGGCTGTCCTTGCCTTGTGGTTGAAAGGCTCGCCAATTTCGATTGTGGTATTTATCGGTTTAATTTTGCTAGTCGGTATTGTGGTGAAAAATGCGATTGTGCTACTCGATAAAGTCAATCAATTACGCGAAGAAGGCGTGAGCAAACGCGAGGCCATTTGCCAAGGTGCAGAATCTCGTTTACGCCCGATCATCATGACGACACTGACAACCTTATTCGGTTTCGCGCCATTGGCATTCTTTGGCGGTGATGGTGCCGAAGTCCGTGCACCGATGGCGATTACAGTGATCGGCGGTTTGACGGTATCTACGATACTGACGCTTGTCATTATTCCCATCGTGTACAACATTCTCGACCGTCGTTCCGATGCCTATTATCGTGAACGAGGATTGAAAACTGCCGCCAAATATACTGCGGAAGGGGAAGCTGCATGACGCTTGCCGAACTGAGTTTGAAGCGGCCAATAACGGCCATCATGTTCTATGTGTCGATGATCGTTATCGGCTTGATTGCCTCGGTGCGTCTGCCGCTTGAGCAGTTCCCCGAAGTCAATTTCCCCTTCATGCTGGTCAGCATTCCTTATCCGGGTTCGACGCCGCAGGAGGTCGAACGCAGCATTACCCGGCCGGTCGAAGAAACTCTGGCGACATTGCCGGGTATTAAAGATATGAATTCGACCAGTCGTGCCGATGGTGCCGAAATTCAAATCCAGTTCACCGATTTTGATCGCGATGTCGCCATTAGCGCCAACGAGGCACGTTCGCGTATCGATGCCTTGCGTAAAGATTTACCGGCCGACATGCAACGTTATTTCGTGCAGCGCTTTTCACCGAGTGACCAGCCGTTTCTGCAAATCCGTTTTGCCAGCTCGCGCGATCTAAGAAACGAATATGAAATGATCGAGCGTTTGTTCAAGCGTCGCATCGAACGTATTCCCGGTGTTGCCAGTGTCGAAATTACCGGTGCATCGCCTTCGGAAATCGAGATCGCCATTAATCCGGCAACACTTGGTGCACACAATATTGCTTTAAATCAGCTGGCTGCAAAATTACAGGGTGTCAATTTTTCTGTCTCTGCCGGAGAGATAGACGATGGCATGCGTCGTTTGCGAGTTCAGCCTGTTGGCGAAATTCGCGATCTTGAAGAATTGCGAAACCTGGTCATCAATGACTCTGGTCTGCGTCTGCGGGATATCGCACAAGTTCGTTTCAAATTGCAACGCGAAAGTATTTGGCGCCGCCTTGATCTAAAACCTGCCGTCGGCGTGAACATCAAACGCGAGCGCAGTGCCAATCTGGTGGAGGTTTCCAAGCTCGTCATGGCCGAGATGGAAAAAATCCAGCAAGAACCCGAACTCGTCGGCATCAAAACACTCATCGTGCAAGATCAGGCGGAAAGCGTGACACGCTCCATCAACGAACTCGTTGAAGCCGGTGTTATCGGTTCACTATTGTCACTATTTATTCTGTACTTTTTCCTGCGTCATTGGGCCAGTACGCTAATGGTCACGTTGGCGATTCCCATTTGTATCGTCATGACTTTGGGCGCTATGTATTTCATCGGCATTACCCTGAACATCCTGTCGATGATGGGTTTGCTACTGGGCCTGGGCATGCTGGTGGACAATGCAGTTGTGGTAGTGGAAAGCATTTACCAATACCGTGAAAAATATCCAAACGACCCAGTGCGTTGTGCCATTGAAGGCACCCGAAGTGTGCAGATGGCAATCACCGCCGGCACTTTTACCAGCATCATTGTTTTTCTGCCTAACCTGTTTGGCAAAGCCAATATGATGAGTATTTTCTTGGGCCAGGTGGCATTGACGATTACCATTTCATTGCTCTGCTCTTGGCTGGTCGCCGTCAGTCTGATTCCAATGATCTCGGCTTATCTGAAAACACCGCCCATGCTTACACGTTCGGATGGTTTTATCCCGCGTCTAGTAACACGCTATGGCCGCTTGTTGCGCTGGAGTCTGGAACATCGCTTTAAGGCATTGGCGGCGATTATTGCGATCATTGCCGTGAGTTTAGTGCCGATGAAATACACTGAATTCGATTTCTTCAAGAATGAAGCCAAGCCGGAACTCAATCTTTACTTCGATTGGAAGGGTGCATACAGTCTGGAACAAATGTCGGATGAAATTCTGAAGATAGAAAAATATGTAGATGAACGCCGCGAGCATTTTCAGGTCACCCAGATCTACGTGTTTTTCGCGGAGCAGGGCTGGGGTGGGGTGCGCCTAACCTTGAAAAACGAAGGTTCCGGATTAAAATCTACCGAGGAAATTTCAGAAATGTTGCGTAAGGAGTTGCCAAAATCGGCTCGCGCCGAAATCGGTTTCGAAGGTGGCGGCAATGGCGGTGGCAATGCAACGGCTGACCAGAAAGTGACTTTCTATTTGAATGGAGATTCGCCGGAAACATTGGTACAAATCGGAACCGAACTTTTACCTTTGCTTGAGAAACGTCCTGAATTAACCGATGTACGGGTCAATGCCGGTGACGAGAACAGCGAAGTCAAAGTCGGTGTTGATCGTGAACGCGCCGCTTATTTCGGGTTCAGTGCGCAGGAAGTAGCTCAGTACCTGGGCATCGCATTACGCGGCAGCCCGTTGCGTGAATTTCGTCGTGGCGACTCCGAAGTTCCCGTCTGGGTCCGCTTTGAAGGTTCCGAAGAATTCAGCATCGACAATTTGTCGAGTTTGAATCTAACCAGAACAGATGGCGTGCAGGTGCCGATATTATCATTGGTGAATGTACAAATTAAACCGGGCGCCTCACAGATTTCGCGTTCAAACCGTCAAACATCCATTGCCATTGATGCCAATATCAATCGTGTCGGGAAGTTTGACAAAGATGCCGCTCGCAAGGCGATTAACGAAGTAATGAACGCGGCAAAATTGAATGAAACCCATCCGGGTTACAACTGGAGTGAAGGTAATAATTTCAGGGAAGATGATGATGCCCAGAAACAGATGTTGTTTAATCTAGGCATCGCATTAGTATTGATTTTCATTGTGATGTCGGCACTGTTTGAATCCTTGCTGTTCCCGGCCGCGATTTTCAGCAGCATCATTTTCTCTATATTCGGTATCTTCTGGTTGTTTGCATTGACCGGCACCACCTTCACCATCATGGCCTTCATAGGCGTGCTGGTATTGATGGGCGTGGTAGTGAACAACGGCATCGTTATGCTGGAACATATCAATCTATTGCGTCGTAGCGGTGAAACACGTACCGATGCGCTTGTGCAAGGTAGCAAGGAGCGATTGCGTCCGATTTTGATGACGATGGGCACCGCAATTCTCGGTATGCTGCCGCTTTGCTTTGGCGGCTCCGGTATTGGCGGTGATGGTCCATCCTATGCACCAATGGCCAGAGCAGTGGCTGGCGGATTGGCATTCTCGACGATTGTCAGTTTATTGTTCCTGCCGACCATTTACGCAATGCTTGATGATATTAGGCAGTTCGTATCTAAATACATAAAACTTGGTCGCGAACGGGCTCCATTCTTTACAAAGGCCGTTGATGAAAATATTTAATACCTGAATAGATATTGTTGTGACAAATAAAAAACGTC
>JBDTTC010000005.1:0-8530 GCA_039930825.1 Arenimonas sp. | reverse complement strand
TTTTACCGTGGGAGCGCCCGTCAGGCGCGAACGGTCTGCGAAATTATTGATTTAGCCAGCATGTAAAAATGATGCGAGGAATAATGTATTGCCATCGCGGGTTTTTCGCGCCTGACGGGCGCTCCCACAAAGCATTGTTTCAAGAGTTTCGATAGCGTTTCTTCAGCATTGCATAAACCGCACGCAATCCCTGCGCTTCACCACCGGCTGGGCGACCCGGGCGTTCGCCATCGTTCCAGCTGTAAACATCGACATGCGACCACACCATGCCTTCGCGAACAAAACGTTCGAGATACAAAGCAGCACTAATGCAACCGGCCATTCGTGATGGTCCGCCATTGGCCAGATCGGCAATATTGCTTTTCAGGTAAGACAAATACGGACGCCACAAAGGCATGCGCCACAAACGATCCGAAGTTTGTTCACCCGCCAGTAAATAATCGGCGGCCAGTTTTTCGTTATTGCAAAACAGTGCCGGTAAATCCGGCCCCAATGCAATGCGTGCCGCACCGGTCAGGGTCGCAAAATCCAGCAATAATTCGGGTGAGGACTCGCAGGCGTAAGCCAAAGCATCACAAAGCACAAGACGGCCTTCGGCATCGGTATTATCGACTTCCACGCTTAAGCCGGTGCGGGTAACGATAACTTCGCCAGGACGAAATGCGTTTGAACTGATCGCGTTCTCGACCGCAGGCACCAGCATCTGCAAACGCACCGGCAAACCGGTTGCCATGATCAGTTGTGCCAGACCAATGGCGTGCGCGCCGCCGCCCATATCTTTTTTCATATTGCGCATGCCGTCGGCGGTTTTGATATCGAGACCGCCGGTGTCAAAACAAACACCTTTGCCGACAATGGAAATTTTTGGATGCGCTTCATTGCCCCAGTTCAATTCGATCAAGCGTGGCGCGCGATGACTGGCGCGACCGACGGCATGAATGGTCGGGAAATTCTGTTTCAGCAAATCATCGCCAGCAATAATAGTGACCGTGCCGCCATACGCTTGCGCGATGCGAATGACGACCGCTTCCATTTCTTCCGGGCCCATGTGTTCGGTCGGCGTATTGATCAAGTCACGCACCAGTGTGGTGGCTTTGAGCATGGCAAAGGTTTCGGAATCATTTTCAACCGCTTCAAGACACAAACGTGCGACCGGTTTGGTTTCGATATAGCGATTGAATTTGTAGGCGCCCAGGCCCCAGCTCAATAAAGCCAGTGATGCCTGCATTTTCGATGGCGACGCATTGGTAATTCGGTAGGCATGTTGTGCCGGCAACAGGGTCGGCAGATGCGATAAAGCGTAAACATCGTTCGTGTCATTTACGCCGACGGCGACCAAACCGACCTTGCCTTCGCTATCGGGTATCAATAAAAAGCTGCCGCCGCTTGCGGTGAAGCCTTGTGCCGACAGCCAGGCTTGCACTTGCGATGTTTGCAGGTCGCGCCACGATGCAAATTCGCTACGGTTCATCAACACCAAGGGAATGGCATTGGCGACTTGATCAGGTGTGGCGAAGCAGGGCGGCAAACTCATAAGATTTCCATTTCCAAGGGTACGTGTTCAGCGTGTTCTAGATAATCGGCAAGGCCGTTCAAGCAGGTAAATTGTAAATCCGGTGCCGCGTAAATTTCCGGCCAGGTTTCATTGCGACGATTTATCCAGCAACTGCGAAGCCCTGCACGTTGCGCGCCGACTACATCGAGTAAGGGGTCATCACCAATATGCAGAACTTCCGATGCTTTTACGCCGAGCCTTTGTACGGTCGCATTGAAAATCGGTGCGTCCGGTTTGGCATGGCCTTCATTGCGTGCTGCGACAAAATGCACGAATTGGTCGGCAATGCCGATACGTTTCAAATCGGCATTGCCATTGGTCAAGGCGGCGACCGGGTAGCGCGCAGTCAGTCGTTTCAACGCCGTGAGTGCATCCGGATAAAACTCGATGTCGTTTCTTGCCGCGTAGAAAATTTCAAACGCCGCTTCGGCGTGCTGCTCGGCATCGCCGCTTTCGCGCAGCGCATGCAGTAATGAAAGTTTTCGTTGCTGGGTGAAATCGTGTTCGATACCGGGATACATTTCCACAATATTGATGCGAAGTTCGCGCATTTTTTCCAGCGGAAATTTTTTCGCGGTATTCGGGCAATGTTCTTGCAGGAAAATATCCAGTGCCGATTCCGCCCGCTCGATCACCGGCCAGATCGGCCACAAGGTATCGTCCAAATCAATGCTGAGTGCGCGTAGAGAGTGTTTCACCGTGCCAGTTTAACACTTCAAAGCGTCGGCTTTGTGTGAGCGAT
The DNA here is from genome assembly GCA_039930825.1 of Arenimonas sp. GTDB lineage: Bacteria > Pseudomonadota > Gammaproteobacteria > Xanthomonadales > Xanthomonadaceae > Arenimonas. The sequence continues at coordinate 6,233 of JBDTTC010000005.1, read as the reverse complement.
TCAGCAACTACAGATGCCGTATTTCCGACGGAGCCTCGTGCCAATTGTCGTGTCGGCCATCGACATAGGTAATCGGAGCGTTGATCAACTCCGCGGGCGAAACATCATCCAGACAATTGACGCTGACTCCGTAAATCTTGCCGATGTCCGGAGAATTGCCCAGACCGAACGAGCGCACACCGCAGTGCTTGCAGAAAAAGTGCTGGTTTTTACGCGTGTTGAACAGATATTCGGTTAGCTGGTCTTCGCCCGACAGCAGGCGAAAACACTCGGGTTTTACAATGGCTGGCCAGAACCGTGTCTTGGTGCAGACCGAGCAATTGCAGCGATAAGTACTTTGGCTGAAATCAATGTCGGCTTCGAATTTAACGGCGCCGCAATGGCAGCTTCCACGATAAGTCTTCATGGTTTTCATGGCCTCATTTCATCTGCAAAAAGCCGGTCTGGCGCCCACGTTGCAGACCCAGGCTCAGCTCTTTGGGTGCCGGTGAAAACGCACTGCGCATATCCTGCAAATCCCTGATTGATGTCCGGTTTACCATGGCGACCCGGTCGCCGGCTTCGAGTCCATTTTTTGCCGCCCGACTATTCGCCGTTACCTTGCTGATGATCACGCCACGTGCGCCTTGCGTGCGGTAGCGTTCCGGCAGGTCAGTCAGCGTTGCGCCACTCAGGCGGGCGTCCACCTGGCTGCCGTCAAGTTCCTTGGCTTGTGCTTTCAGAACGGTTTGAATACTGAGTGCTTGGCCGTTTCGCAACAAATCCACTTTCACCGATTGACCGACCGGTAACAGGCCTTCGGTATTGTGCAAGGCTTCGGCACTGTCGGTACGCTGACCATTGAGCGCAGTGATAACGTCTTCCGGTTTCAGGCCAGCCGCTTCCGCCGGCGAACTGCGGAACACGCGCGACACCAAAGCACCGCGAATATTTTTCAGGCCTAATTGCGATGCAAGCTCTGGCGTAATATCAATCGTATCCACACCCAGCGAACCACGACGCACTTCGCCGTAAGCCATGATCTGCCGCATGATTTCGCTGGCCAAATTGACCGGAATCGCAAAGCCCAAACCGATGTTGCCGGCGGCGCTGCCCTGTGGATTAAAACTGGCCGCATTGATACCGACCAGTTCACCGCGCAGATTCACCAAGGCACCGCCGGAATTACCCGGATTGATCGAGGCATCGGTCTGAATAAAATTCTGATAACCGAAACCCTGCAGGCCGCTACGACCCACGGCTGAAATAATGCCCGAGGTCACTGTCTGGCCAAGACCAAACGGATTCCCAACAGCAACAACAAAATCACCCACACGCAAATTTTTACCATCCGCCAAAGGCAGCGCTGTCAACCCGGTAGCCTGAATCTGGATCACCGCAATATCGGTATCGGCATCCGAACCAATCGGCTGCGCTTCAAAGGTGCGGCCGTCGCTCAGAATCACTGACACTTCATCGGCACCTTCGACCACATGGTTATTGGTCAGAATCAAACCGCGCTTGGCATCAACAATTACGCCCGAACCCAGCGATTGCGACACGCGCTGCTGCGGAACGCGGGAACCGCCGAAGAATTCCGCCATCGGGTTGCGTACGCGCACCACCTGCTTGGTATAGATGTTGACCACCGCCGGTGTGACCTGTTCCAGCATTGGTGCCAGCGAAGGCAATGGCGTGCCACCCACTTGGGCCGGCAACGCGGCGCTGGCCGTGGGTATTGCCAATTCGGCCGCTGTTTCGACAATTTTCGTGGCCGGGCTAGGCTCGGGCGGCAAGCTCAGAGCGTGAACCGTTAAACCGCCGCCAATCGCAGCAAAAAAGACACAAAGCATCGTGGAAATAGGGCGCATGGCGGACTCGGGGTGGGAATGGCGAAAAATTGTTCCCAAGATTAGCAAAACGAAAACTTTTTTCACCCTGCAAGAGGTCATAGCAGTGCGGCCCCGTTCAGTAAGCATTTGTTTTTGAAAAAGAAATAAACCGGCCTCGGAATGTGACAAACGGTTGACAGCAGCCGGCCTAGGGGGTAATTTCGCTTCTCGGCTCTCACACAATATATTGGGTGAGCGGCGGGGGGAGGCCCCAAGGGATGGTGTCGCAGTGCACCAAAACCCGAAAAGGCCCTGCAGAAGCCTGATTGCACCTATCGCGGTACAAACATGGAAGTAAGCCTGGACAAATTGGACGCTCGCGGGTTTTGGCCCACAGGCGTGTTTACCTGTCTTTTGCCTTCAGTAATGAGCTCAACATCACACATTTAAATGCCAACGCGGAGCGGTGGCACGGGAGGAAACAGGCTATATGAGTACGGTTCGCTTGGAAGCGGTCAACACACCATCGGCAGCAGAAATTGATATGCAGCCGGCCTCATACGATATCTGGGATAAGAAATATCGCCTGAAATCGAAACAAGGCGACTCCGTCGATCACAGCATCGACGATAGTTACAAGCGCGTGGCAAAAGCGCTGTCGGAAGCCGAACCCACCGCTGAAAAACAAAAGTATTGGCAGGAACGCTTTTTATGGGCCTTGCGCCGCGGTGCGATTCCCGCTGGCCGCATTACCTCCAATGCCGGTGCCCAGGAACACAAGCCTGCCACCAGCACGATTAACTGCACGGTGTCGGGCATCATTACCGATTCGATGGACGGCATTCTGAATAAAGTCCACGAAGCCGGTTTAACCCTGAAAGCCGGTTGCGGTATCGGTTACGAATTTTCCACGCTGCGTCCGCGTGGTGCGTATGTGGCCGGTGCCGGCGCTTACACCAGCGGCCCGCTCAGCTTCATGGATATCTACGACAAGATGTGTTTCACCGTGTCTTCTGCCGGTGGCCGTCGTGGCGCACAAATGGGCACCTTCGATGTTTCGCATCCGGATGTAAAAGAATTCATCGGCGCAAAACGCGAAGACGGCCGTCTGCGTCAATTCAATTTGTCGCTGCTCATTACCGACGAATTCATGCAAGCGGTGCAGGCGACACCGATTGGCCTTTGGTATTTCCGGTTAACGTCAAAGAACAAAACGAAGTCAATCTGGATAACACCAGTGAAGTCGTCTGGCGTGAATGGCCGCATAGCCACAATTACGTCACTCGCGAAGATGGTCTGGTCGCCTGCAAAATTTATGGCCATATCAAAGCGCAACAATTGTGGAACCGCATCATGGCGTCCACCTATGATTTTGCCGAGCCCGGTTTTATCCTGATCGACCGCGTCAACGAAATGAACAACAACTGGTGGTGCGAAAATATTCGTGCCACCAACCCGTGCGGCGAACAACCGCTGCCACCATATGGTGCCTGCCTGCTCGGTTCGATCAATCTGACCAAATTCATCCGCGACCCGTTCACCGACAAAGCCGCGTTCGATTGGGAAGAATACAAAGAAGTCGTGCGCGTATTCACCCGCATGCTCGACAACGTGGTCGAAGTGAACGGCTTGCCGCTGGAACAACAACGCGTCGAAATCATGCGCAAGCGTCGTCACGGCATGGGCTTCTTGGGCCTAGGCTCCACGATGACCATGTTGAAAATGAAATACGGCTCGGAAGAATCCTGCAAATTTACCGAAGAAGTCTCGAAAGAAATGGCGCTTGCCGGTTGGGAAGTCGCATTGAGTCTGGCCAAAGAAAAAGGCCCGGCCCCGATCATGAACGAAGAGTTCCTCGTCGATGCCGCCATGCTGCGTAAACGCCCTGAAATGAAAAAAGACGGCTGGAAAATTGGCCAGAAAATCAAAGGCCGTGAACTGCACGCCACCTACTCGCGTTACATGCAACGCGTTGCCGGTGTTGCACCGGAATTGGTCAAGGAATTGGCCGAAGTCGGCGCGCGCTTTACGCACCACAGCTCCATTGCACCGACCGGCACCATTTCACTGTCGCTCGCCAACAACGCCAGCAACGGCATTGAACCTTCGTTCGCGCATCACTATTCGCGCAACGTCATTCGCGAAGGCAAGAAGTCGAAAGAAAAAGTGGAAGTCTATAGTTTTGAATTGCTGGCCTACCGCACCTTGGTTAACGCCGATGCCATGCCGTATTCCACCGATGAAAAAGCCAAGCTGCCGGAATACTTCATCGCTGCCGACGACATTCTGCCGAAAGCCCACGTTGATATTCAGGCCGCCTCGCAGTTGTGGATCGATTCCTCGATTTCCAAAACCGCCAACGTGCCGACCGATTTTGCCTACGAAGACTTCAAAGACATCTATCGCTACGCCCATTCCAAAGGCTTGAAAGGCTGCACCACGTTCCGCTTCAATCCCGCTGCCTTCCAGGGCGTGCTGGTAAAAGAATCGGATCTGGAAAACACGATGTACAAATTTGAACTCGAAGACGGCAGCGTCGTCGAAGTCAAAGGCAACGAAGAAATCGAATACGACGGCGAAACCCATAGCGCAGCCAATTTGTTCGATGCACTGAAAGAAGGCTACTACGGTAAATTCTGATTATTCTTTTATCGGCCTCGATTTGTATCGTGGCCGATAACGGAACAACATGGCGTAACAACACTTAAGACTTCAACTCACCAGGAGGCAATATGAAAAAGAATAAAGGTAATGTCGTTAGCAATAGCTTCAATAGTGCAGTTGAAGCCGTCAGTGAAAAGGCCAACGAAGTCGTTGCCGCCGTGAAAAAGAAAACCGCACCGGCCCGTAAAAAAGCCGAAGCTGCCGTGAAAGGCGCCATTAAATCCGCTGAAAAATCCAAAGCAGGCAAAGCAGTGAAATCCGCTGCCGCCGCTGCCGGCAAGAAAATGGACGCTGCCAAGAAATCGGCAGGCGAAGCTTTCGATAAAGCCAAAGCAGCAGTGACCAAAGCGCCTGCGAAAAAAGCGGCCGCCAAGAAAAAAGCACCTGCGAAAAAAGCCGCTGCCAAAAAAGCACCGGCCAAAAAAGCAGTGAAAGCCGTCAAGAAGGCCGTTAAAAAAGTGGCAAAGAAAGTCGCCGCCAAAAAAGCGCCAGCCAAGAAAGCCGCAAAAAAAGCAGCAAAGAAAAAGTAAAAACTCGCTCCAGCCCCTCTCCTTCGGGAGAGGGTGCCCCGCAGGGGCGGGAGAGGGTAAAACGTAATCCGTAACGCACCAAGACATACGCGCCCCACGGAAGTAGCGCGAACAATATCAAGAAACACCAGGAGTCTAGTCAGCAATGGCCATCAAAATTACAAAAAAAATCAAAAGTTACAGCGTCGTCAAGCCCGAAGATAAAGCGGCCGAGGCAGCAGCACCTGCGCCACAGACCATCATCATCGAACGCCCGATGGCAGAAATCATCCTGATGCACGAAAAGCTCGAGCGTCCTGAAGCTCTCGTGGGTTCCACCTACAAAATCAAATCCCCGCTGGTCGAACACGCCATGTACGTCACCATCAACGACATCGTGCTCAACCCCGGCACCGAACATGAGTTACGTCGTCCGTTCGAAGTGTTCATCAACTCCAAAAACATGGACCACTTCCAGTGGGTCGTTGCCATCACCCGCATCATGAGTGCCGTGTTCCGCAAAGGCGGCGACGTTACCTTCCTGGTCGAAGAACTCAAAGCCGTCTTCGACCCACGCGGTGGCTACTTCAAAGCCGGCGGCGTTTACATGCCGTCCATTGTGGCTGAGATCGGCAGCGTGATCGAACAACACATGAAATCCATCGGGTTGATCCACGACCCGGAAATGTCGGACGCACAACGCGCGCTCATTGCAGAAAAACGCGCCGCCTACGAGAACCGCAATGCAAAAAAGTCTGAGCCCGCGACCGCGGGTTCCGAAGAAAGTTTAGTTCCGGGCGACCTCGCCGGAGCCGGTGCTGAAAGCGCGTTACGCGCTGACGAGGCAGCATCTGCAAACACCGGCGAGGGCGCCTCTTTTCCTGCAAGCGCAAGCATGTGCTTCAAGTGCAACACTAAAGCCATGATTTTGATGGACGGGTGCCAGACTTGTTTGAATTGTGGGTATTCGAAATGTGGATAGTCGAAGAAAATAAATAACAAAAGGAAATTCATGTGCGGGTATGCATATCACGCAACTCGGGAGCGCATATCAGTATATTTTGGTAGCCATATCGTTATACCTGGTGGACCATACTGTTGAACCCGACTGGGCATATTGATGAACCGTGTGCAATACGTCGAATTATTGTTTAATCAGTGATTCGATAATTTACAAGCCTTCCTAAAATTTGAAATTTTAGGAGTTAGAGAATTATTCTCTTTCGGATACATATAAAAAAACTGGCCT
>JBDTTC010000004.1:0-2013 GCA_039930825.1 Arenimonas sp. | reverse complement strand
ACTCCACAGACTCGATGTCGAGCTTGCTGAAAATCCAGACGCCATTCGTTTTTTCACCGACTGCCTGCACATCGGCTCTGCCTTTCGAACCGGACAGCACCAGCGATAGTTGCGCTTCGTCATCGTCGCTATAACTTGGACCCTCGAGCGATTCGGCGATGATGGGAGAACCCAATACCGCCACCATCCGCGAATCCAGCCGAGCTGCCTGTACTGCGGCTTGAACGACTTCGGATTCTTCCAGTGATGGCAGAGCCGGCGGTGCCGGAGGTGGTGGTGGCGCTACTGGCGGTGCCGGCGGATGATTGGAAGCCATTTGCTGTTTCAACCACAGCCGTACATTTTTATCGATCGGCGTCAGCTTATCGTTAACCCGGAAAGTTTCATGTGGATTGCCGGAGAGATCGATCCACTTGTGATACACACGGCTGACACCCTGATCATTGGTTTCACGAATCTCGGTCGATTCACCGATATGCGTCCACCAGCTTTGGTCAGCCGATGTAGCCGAAGCATTTCCGGTCGCGTAACTGGCTTGTGCCGCCAGAAATACACCGGTACACAATAAAGCCATCAATCCCATCGGTACGGCCCAGCGAATTTTTGCGGGCGAGTCCGGAGAAAGCAGGCGCGTAATACGCTGCATAAGAGAACCTCCATCGGAAGATAAAGCAAGCTTGTGGGCGGGACTCCGATCACGCTCCAGTGTTGCAAGCGCCTCGGCCAACACGATGGCGTCGCCACATACCGCCACCGCCAAATCATCACAGGCGTTTTCACGTTCCTGGCGAATGCGGCGGTTCAACCACCACACGGCCGGGTGATAAAACAAAACCGCTTCGATCAGACATTGCAGCGCGTTCCAGATCCAATCAAGACGACGGATATGGGCAAGCTCGTGTGCGATCAGCGCTTCGATTTGATCGGGCGTGAGTTGCGTCAAGATCGATATCGGCAACCAGACAATCGGATGCCAAGCTCGTGCCGTACAAGGCAGCCCCATGTTTTTCAAAAGTTTGATGGTGACCTTGCGGCGGATACCCAAAGCAGTACGAATCGATTCGGCGCGTTGCTGCCAAACCGCAGGCAAGGCGAGTGCCGTTTGATGATCGAGCTTGCGCAACACCATCCAACCGCCGATCAATCGCAGCAGCATGAAGAGCACGCCGGCGCACCAAAGCCAGGGCAATACAAGACCGGAAGTTGATGAAGTCACCAGCGGCAAATTCAACATTACCGGCAACAATAAAGGCAGCACGCCTTCGGTATGTGCCGTGGTACCTGCATTGGCATTTTCTGCCATCAGCAACAGAAATGTTTGCACTGGTGCTGCCATCATCATCATCAAAAACGACATGCCGACAAAATGTTTCAAGGCCGCGCTTCGGCGATGCAGCAAGCCAAGCAGCATGGCCGCGAGCAAGCCCAATACCGCAATCTGCCAGAGGGAATGCAACAGGGTTTGTGCGAGTACGGCTTCGAGGGAATGATTGAAGTTCATCAGGACTCCCGATATCAGGCTTTATTCTTTTTGGCTTTTGCTTTCGCAATCATTTGCGAAATGGCATCGAGGTCGGCAGAGCTTGCTGTATTGCCATCAAGCGCACGCTGCACCAATTGCAACGCAGAACCCGAGAACGCCCGCTGCATCAAATCATTCAACATCGCCGATTGCACGGTGGGTTCGGGAAATGACGCGGCATAGCGATGGCTGCGCTCGGATTCATCGCGACTGACCAGTCCCTTTTCGGACATGATTGTCATCATCTTCAATACCGTCGTATAGGCCGTGTCTTTATTGCGCATCAGCGTTTCATGCACTTCGCGTACCGTGCAGGGCGCTTTGCGGTCCCAAAGGACACGCAAGATAGCGAGCTCGCCTTCGGTCGGATTGGGGTTGGACATTCGGGATCTCCTAAGTACGAAACCCATAGTACTAATTGATTAGTAGATGTCAAGCCTGCCGTAAGTCATGTCCGAAATAAAGATGTAGCCCGGGTCATGGCTCTCTCT
>JBDTTC010000003.1:0-8673 GCA_039930825.1 Arenimonas sp. | reverse complement strand
CATCGAACAAACAGTGCGCGAAAAATTGCCGGAAGGTTTTCAACGTTCCGAATTTCTGCTTGATCACGGTACCGTCGATCTGATTATCGATCGTCGTGAAATGCGAGATCGTATTGCCGAACTGCTGGCCTTGATGATGAATCGTCCCGCACCGGAAAAAGCGGAAGCTTGAAGTGAGCGGAAGAAAATATTTTGGTACTGATGGTATTCGTGGCCGCGTTGGTGAAGGCGTTATTTCTGCGGACTTCATGTTGCGACTTGGCAATGCCGCTGGCCGGGTTTTAGCAGGCAAGAAACCGCATGCCACGATCGTGATTGGCAAGGACACGCGCATTTCGGGCTATATGTTTGAATCGGCGCTGGAAGCCGGCCTGGTGGCTGCCGGTGCTGATGTACGCATGCTTGGCCCAATGCCGACGCCAGGTATTGCATATCTCACCAAGACTTTACGTGCCGATGCCGGCATCGTTATTTCTGCTTCGCATAATCCGCACGAAGACAACGGCATCAAGTTTTTTTCATCCAAGGGTGAAAAATTGAGCGATGAAGTCGAACTGGCCATTGAAGCCGAGCTCGAAAAACCTTTTTTCACCGCTTCATCGGAAAACCTCGGCAAGGCGCAGCGAGTTAACGACGCACTGACTCGTTACGCTGAATTCTGCAAAGCCAGCGTGCCGGATACTTTTAGTCTGCAGGGCATGAAAATCGCACTCGATTGTGCCCATGGTGCGACGTATCACGTTGGGCCGAAAGTGTTTACCGAACTCGGTGCCGAAGTAGTAGCAATTGGAATTGAACCGAATGGTTTGAATATCAATCATCAAGTCGGCTCCACGCACCCGGAAAGCTTGCAAAAGCTGGTGATCGATAATAAATGTGATCTCGGTATTGCCTTCGATGGCGATGGTGACCGCGTATTGATGGTCGATAGCGATGGTCAGTTACACGATGGTGATGCCTTGATTTTCGTCTTGGCCAATCACTGGAAAAGCATAGGCCGTTTGCATGGACCGGTGGTCGGTACATTGATGACGAACTACGCTATGGAAAAATCCCTGGGTGAATCCGGCATTCAATTCGTTCGTGCAAAAGTGGGTGATAGATTCGTGCACCAGGCTTTGCATGAAGGCGGCGGCGTGCTTGGCGGCGAAGCTTCCGGACATTTGTTATGTCTGGATCGCAGCGGCACTGGGGACGCTATTGTCGCTGCACTGCAGGTTCTGGAAGCCTTGCGTGCCCAAGGTGTTTCATTGAAACATGCAGTCATTGCCTATCAACCATTGCCGCAAAAAACGGTGAACGTACGAATTACTGCTGGTGTGAAACCGCTTGAATCAAAAAGTGTGCAAGATGCTCGTTCAAATGCCGAAGCCGCGCTGGAAGGAAAAGGTCGCTTGGTATTAAGAGCTTCGGGTACTGAACCCTTGATTCGCGTTACTGTGGAAGCGGCCGATGGAGTTTTGATGCAATCGGTATTGGATAAACTAGCGGACGCCGTACGTGCGGCAATTTAAGTAATTATTTGACGAGGTTTTTTATGAGCAAGATTCCCAGTCTCGATATTCGACGTTTTGATACCGATAAAGATACCTTCGTAGCCGAACTCGGCGCTGCTTATCGCGAATGGGGTTTTTGCGGCATCAGCGGGCATGGCCTGAGTGCCGATTTTCTCGCCAAATCCTATGATGTATTCAAGCAGTTCTTTGCCTTGCCAACGGAAGTGAAATTGAAATATCACTTGAAAGGCACCGGTGGTGCGCGTGGTTACACACCGTTTGGTATCGAGACAGCCAAAGATTCAAAATATCCCGACTTGAAAGAGTTCTTTCATATTGGTCGCGAGCTTCCCGAAAATTCCAAATACGCCGATGTGATGGCGCCGAACGTCTGGCCGGATGAAGTCGCCAATTTTCATGAATACGGCTATGGTTTGTATCAGGCGCTCGATGATCTGGGTACGCGTGTATTGCAGGCATTGGCTTTGCACATCAATTTGCCGCAAAACTTTTTCGCCGACAAAACCAATAACGGCAATTCGATTTTGCGGCCGATTCATTACCCGCCAATCACCGCGCCGGATATTCCCAATGTTCGCGCTGGTGCGCATGAAGACATTAATTTCATCACCTTGCTAGTTGGTGCCAGTGCAGCCGGTTTGGAAGTGCTTTCACACAAAGGCGAGTGGGTTCCGTTTACTGCCGAAGCCGACACCATCGTGGTGAACATCGGCGATATGTTGCAGCGCCTGACGAATCATGTGTATCCATCAACCACGCATCGTGTGGTAAATCCGCCAGGTGAAGCCGCACGCAATCCGCGTTATTCGGTACCGTTTTTCCTGCATCCCAATCCGGATTATTTGATCGAAACCTTAGCGTCCTGCGTCACTGACGAAAACCCGAATCGTTACCCGACGCCAATCACTTCGCACGAATACCTAATGGAACGCTTGCGCGAAATAAAACTCGTATAGGGTGGGCGGTGCCCACACTTCGATGAACCCAATGCTCAAAATTCTGAAGCGATTATTCTTGTCCGCAGCTTTTGTTTATTTGGCGCTTTGCATTTTTCTTTATGTGAAGCAACGCGAGCTACTCTATTTTCCGGTTCCCGCAATGAGCAATGTTCAGGCGCAAGCTTTTGAGCTTGATAGCGACGGACTGAAGCTGAAAGGCTGGGTGGTAAATCCCGGGCAAGCCAGGGCCCTTGTTTATTTTGGCGGCAATGGTGAGCAGATTGAATGGAATGCTCCCGAGTTTCAGGCGAGTATTCCGAATGTGACGGTGTATCTGTTGCCATATCGCGGTTACGGCGGTAATCCGGGTGAAGTCACCGAAGCGCATCTCTACCTTGATGCACTTGCTCTGTACGACAAGATCAAACCGCAGTACCAGCATGTCAGTTTGATGGGCCGAAGTCTTGGCACCGGCGTTGCGACTTATGTAGCATCAAAAAGAAAGATCGATAAATTAATTTTGGTCACGCCTTATGACAGCATCGTCAATGTGGCGCAGGATCAATATCCGATCTTTCCAGTCGGCCTGTTAATCAAGGATCGCTATCAGTCTATTGATCGCGCCGGCAATATAAAAGCCAAAACCCTGATTCTGATTGCCGAAAATGATGAAGTTATCCCGCGTGCCAACACAGAAAACCTAATTCGACATTTCAAACAAAAAACTGAGGTTGTTGTGCTTGAAGGTGTAGGGCATAACAGTATTTCAGCGACTTCTAATTATCAGAAAACGATTGCGGAGTTTCTGAAGTAGCAGGAACGGTCTTGTTTTTGTAGGAGCGTCCTTTAGGCGCGACGCATCCGGCGTGATCGGCCGCGCCTAAAGGACGCTGCTACGGGAAGGCCAATAATAAAAAATCCCGGTATTGCCGGGATTTTTTATCGAATTGAAAAAATCAATCAGATCAAATCATCCCAGCCCGGACGCGGACTGAAACGGTCGCCATAACGATTGGCTAACACTTCAAGACGCGCTTTGAGTTTGGCAGCACCAACGGTCTTGATGTGTTCAATCGGGCCGCCTCGGAACGGCGCAAAACCGGTGCCGAAAATAACGCCGGCATCAAGGAGCTCGGCATCGGCCACCACGCCATCGTGCAGACAGGAAACGGCTTCGTTCAACATCGAAAGTACCAGACGGTCTTCAAGATCTTCCGGCGCTTGGTAGCTGGATGGGACTTCCGGTTTCATTGCGCGGCCGTTTTCCCATTTGTATAAACCCTGACCATCTTTCTTACCGCGTTTGTTCGGTTCGACTTTCAATGCATCGGGCAATGTTTGGCCGTGGAAATCCGCCATGACCTTGCCAACGCTTGCGGCAACATCCAGGCCAACAGTATCAACCAGTTCGATTGGGCCCATCGGCATGCCGAATTTCAAAGCCGCTTTATCAATCACGGGGCCAGGAATGCCTTCGTGGAAACATAAGATCGCTTCCTGCATATAAGGCGCCAGAATGCGGTTTACTAAAAAGCCAGGCGTGCCGGCAACCGGCACGGGAAGCTTGTCGATCGATTTACAGAATGCTGCCAGACGACGTTGGGTTTCGCTGGCCATTTTATCGTGCTGCACGATTTCAACCAGCGGCATCAATGCAACCGGATTGAAATAATGCAGGCCGGCGAAGTCGGCCTGGTCTTTCAACTTTGTGCGCAAATCATTCAGCGGAATCGAACTAGTGTTCGATACCAGCAAGGCGCCCGGTTTCATTTTTTGTTCGAGTGTGGCGTACAGATTTTGCTTGGCTTCCTGATTTTCGAAAATCGCTTCGATGATTAAATCGGCTTTTGCAACACCATCGCCGGCAACGTCGGCATTCAGGCGAGCGATAGTGGCTGCACGTTTTTCCGGATTCTTTACTTTTTTCTCGAATAGTTTCGCAGCACGATCCATCGCTGGCTGGATATATTGCATTTCACGATCCTGCAATGTCACATCAAAGCCGCGCAATGCGCACCAGGCCGCGATATCGCCACCCATTACGCCTGCACCGACTACATGGACATGGGTAATACCATGATCTTTTCCGCCAAGGCTTTTTAGACGATCCATCATGAAAAATACGCGGATCAGGTTTTTCGCGGTAGGTGTTTTTGCCAGTGCAGTCACCGATTTTGCCTCGAACACCAATGCGGTACGTACTGGCATGCCGCCACTACGAGCCCAGGTGTTAATCAATGAAAATGGTGCAGGGTAGTGCTCTTTACGGGCTTTGCGACTAACTTGTTTGAGCATTTGCGGTGCAAGTAGTTTGCGGCCCAGAAATGAATTGCTCGCCCAAACGGTGAATCTTTGTTTGAACGGACGTTTGTAGCCGCGTTGAATCAAACCCAATGCTGCTTCCTGCAAGCCCGATGGATCGGTGACTTTATCAACAAGGCCAATCGCTTTTGCGGCTGAACCCGAAAGCGTGCGGCCAGTCAGCATCATATCCATCGCAGCTGGAGCACCGACCAAGCGCGGCAAGCGAACACTGCCACCCCAACCCGGATAAATACCGAGTTTTACTTCAGGTAAACCGATGCGGGTATTTTCTTCATTACTCGCTACACGATAACGACAGGCCAGTGCCAGCTCGGTACCGCCGCCCATGCATGGGCCGGTGATAATAGCGACAGTGGGGCATTTCAATTCAGCCAGTTTTTGGTAAATCAATTGGCCGCGACGGATCGATTCATAGACGGTGCCTTTGGCATCGAAACTTTCGAATTCCTTAATATCAGCGCCATGAGCAAAACCAGTTGGCTTGCCGGATTTGATGATCAGGCCTTTCGGCATTTCCAGCGGTAGCCGCTCAAGCATGGAATCGAGTTGGTCGAGTACGGCCTGACTAAGAGCGTTCACGCTCTGGCCAGCGCGATTAAGGGAAAGCACAAGCACACCATCGGCACGGCTTTCAACTTGCCAGTGCGTGAGGCGAAGTCCGTCGAACATGGCGGCTCCAACAATTTTAGGATTAAGCCCGTATCATCGGGTGTGGATTTAGAGTGGTCAATCTTTTATGCCCAGAATTCGGATGACGAATGAACTTTCTTGGTAAATGCAGGTCTTTTAATCGGCCCCAACGGCCGCAAGCACGGGATAGCGGTTTCAATGGGTGAGAACGAACTGGACCTGGAATTGGTCAAGCGTGTGCAAAGTGGTGACAAAACGGCTTTCGATGTTCTGGTACGCAAGTATCAACACAGAATTGGTGCCGTTATTGGCCGCTTCGTACATGACTACGCCGAGAGTCAGGACATCGCACAGGAAACATTCATTCGCGCCTATCGCGCACTGAATAATTTTCGTGGTGATGCCCAGTTTTATACCTGGCTTTATAGGATTGCCGTGAATACTGCAAAAAACCATTTAGTATCGATGAAACGTCGCCCGCCGACTTCCGATGTGGACGCCGACGATGCCGAACATTTTGACGGTGCCTATCGCATGCACGACAGCGATACACCTGAGCACGAACTTCTGCGCGAAGAAATTGCCCGTACCGTTTCCGAAGTGGTTGCCGAGTTGCCCGAAGAGTTGCGACAAGCCATTACCTTACGCGAGATGGAAGGGCTGTCTTACGAAGAAATTTCCGAAACCATGGATTGCCCGATTGGTACGGTGCGGTCCCGAATATTCCGTGCACGCGAAGCAATAGATTTGCGTTTACGACCCTTGATGGACAGTGAAAGAGTGCGCCCATGAATGCTATGAATACATTAGACGATAAAATTTGCGAACAACTTTCGGCTTGGATGGATGGTGAACTGTCCAAAGACGAAGCGATGTTTCTCGAACGTCGGCTTCAACATGATGAAGCCTTGCAGGCCTTGTATTCCCGCATGCAGATAGGCTCTTCATGCATGAAGGGACAATCGACCCGTTTGATGCCGAATACCCTCTGCACCAATATCAAGCGAGCCTTGGATGAGGAAACATCGCCGAAGAAATCTCGAAAGCCACTGTTTGCCTGGGCGGCGGCAGCGTCACTCGCATTTGCCGCAGTTGTATTCATTCCCGGCATGATGCAAAACACGCAAGCCCCCGAGCCTAAATTTGCGAACAACAATGAAGCTGTATCTGCCCCCAGTTCATCCGCTACATTTGCATCGGCCGATCTGGTTGGCAATTCCCCGGTTGCGGTTAATACTGCGGTCGTCGCCAGTACATCTACTTCAGCTACGCATGCCGAAACTGCCGTTAATCCGTCAACAGCCGAAACGGTCGCTGGCATAGAATCGCCAGAAAATTTTCCGTTGAATGTCAGTAGCGAAAAGAAAGCATGGCCGCGCTCACCCGTGAATGCCAATAGTGATCCGGCTCTTGAAGCCTATCTGGTGCGACATAATCAAATGATGGCGCAAGATGGTATGGGCGGCTTTGTTCCATATGTGGACGTTGTTGCCCAGGATGCCGAGCAACCGGATAATGCCGGCGATGTAACAATCGACGAAAACGCAGGTGACGGTAAGTGATGTTGCGATTTTTCATCGGTGTTTTTTTATCGCTTTGTGCGTTGAATACCCAGGCGCAATCTGCCGCCTCCAAGACCGAAAAGTTGGGTTGGTTGGGGCAGGCGAAAGCTTGGGTGAGCGAAAAATTTAATCATGAGGATGCCAGCGATTGGCTCAAGCGTATCGGCCCTTCGCTGCGCAGACAAAATTACCAGGGCACTCTGGTTATGGTGGCTGAAGGCCGCATTGACACGATGGCTGTATTTCACGCTTTTGATAAAGATCGTGAGCGCGAACGAATCGTTGCATTAAGTGGGCCGCCGCGTGAAGTAATTCGCGACAACAAAGTAGTAGTCAGTACAAATTCGAAAGACGGATCGGTCGGTTACGAGACGGGTGCGGCAGACCGTTGGAATCCATCCCAGCAATTTGCACTTGCCGATAATCTTGATGGCTATGAGGCCAAACTTGAAAAGACCGAGCGCATCGCAAATTTTGAAACGCAGGTGATTGAAATTCGTGCCCGTGACAAATGGCGTTATGGGTACCGGTTATGGCTTGAGAAAGTCAGCGGGTTCCCAATGCGAATCGATCTGCTAGACGAGAATGGCGCAACGCTGGAGAAAATGGCTTTTACCAATTTGCAGCTCGGCATGGTTCCCAGGGAATCCGATTTGGCTTTCCCAAAAAATACCGATTTCCACCGTGTCCAGAGTATGGCTTCCAACAATCAGGCCGATCCTGGCTGGCGCGTGAAATCACCGCCGGAAGGCTTTGAATTGCGGGCCGCACGGAGTTCCGGCAATGGTGTGCATCTTTTATACAGCGATGGCCTAGCTTTTGTTTCGGTGTATATCGAACGGGCGCCGCAACTAGAAGAAGGCAAGAGTGCCATGCAGCGTGGCGCGGTGAATGTATTTGCCCAGTGGAGTGCTGGCCGGCGCGTTACGGTTATTGGTAAAGTGCCTGCTAGGACGGTAGCGCAGTTTAGTGAGCTAGTGGCGCCGCCTAAATAAGCATGGTGAAGGTGGGAGTACAGTTACTCGAATATCAGTGAGTATTGGTTTAGCAAGGAACTTTTATAATTTTTGTTATCTAAACAATCAAGATGTGCATTTGCATTATCGGCAATCTTTTTTCCAATCATGACAAACAAGCGAGTTCGATCTTTTATGAAACCTGTATCCCGATTTGTGTTGGGCTTTTCTACATGCGCACTATTGGTAGCCTGTTTTTCCCAAGTACAGCAGCCTGTTGCGGCCTCTACCGTCGAAACTTTTGTAGGGCAGGTCGCAGGCAGTAACGCCGCATTGCCCTTGGTAAATTTGCCGGATTTTTCGATGCTGGTTGAACGAGCCGGACCGGCAGTGGTGAATGTCGAAGCAAGTAGCAAAAAAACCGAGCGGCAAAATGCATCGGCGGACCCTTCCGAAATGCCGCCCGGTTCGGAAGATATGCCCGAGCTTTTCAAACGTTTTTTTGGACAGCCTGGTATGCCGATGCCTCAGCAACCACGTAGCGGCACTTCTTTCGGCAGCGGTTTTATTATTTCATCCGATGGTTATGTATTGACCAATCATCATGTCGTTCAAGGAGCTGATGAGGTTATCGTGCGTTTGGCGGACCGTCGCGAACTCAAGGCGAAAGTTATTGGTAGCGATGAAATGTCCGATGTCGCCTTGCTCAAGCTTGATGCGAGCAATCTGCCCGTACTCCAGATCG
>JBDTTC010000002.1:0-15603 GCA_039930825.1 Arenimonas sp. | reverse complement strand
ATGCAGGCCGCCACGGCCGAAAATGCGGTCACGATATCCACGCCGCTTGCGGCAAGAATTAGGGTCATCACCAGATAACTGCAAATATAAAGCGTGCAGAATCCGGCTACCGAAATCACCACACTTTCGGAAACACGTTTGCCGCCCAACGTAACGAGAAACTGGCCTTTCGGATGCACCAGCTGCTTGATTTCACGCAATCCCTGTCTTACCACCATTTGCACGCGTGCGACTTTGATGCCGCCTGCAGTAGAGCCGGCGCAGCCGCCGACAAACCCAATCATGATCAATAGCAGGGGCGCCAAACCCGGCCAGTCGGTAAAGCTGCCGGAAGTAAAGCCGCTGGTGGTGATATTCGATACCACCTGGAATGTGCCATGAAGCAGTGCGTCAAAAATATTTCCGAAGCGACCGCCTAGATAAAGACTGGCAGACACGATCATTGAAACCACTAACGCGATAATAATGAATGATCGCAACTCGGAATCGCTTTGATAATGTCCCACCGTTGCGCGCCGCCAAGCATACCAATGCATACCGAAATTGATGCCGCCAAGCAGCATGAAAATAATCGCAATGCTGTCTAAAAGCGGTGCATTCCAGAAACCAAAGTTTGCATCGTGGGTAGAGAAGCCGCCAGTCGCCACTGTTGACATGCCGTGGCAAATAGCATCGAAAAAACTCATGCCGCCAAGCCAGTAACTCAGCGCGCAAAGAATATTCAGGCCCAGATACACCATCCATAAAGCTCGTGCAGTTTCAGCGATACGCGGTGTTAACTTGTTGTCTTTCTGCAAGCCGTTGGTTTCCGCGCGGAAAAGTTGCATGCCGCCAATTTTCAACATCGGCAATATGGCAATCGCCAAAATTACAATTCCCATGCCGCCATAAAAATTCAGCGATTGCCGGAAGAACAACATGCTGCGCGGCAAGGCATCAAGCCCGGAAATAGTCGTTGCACCGGTTGTCGTGAGGCCGGAAGCAGCTTCGAATACTGCATCGGTATAAGAAAGGTGCGGGGTTGCCAGAGTGAATGGCAATGCGGTAATCAGGCTGGCAATAATCCAAATGGCAGTCGTGATTAAAAAACCGTCTCGCAGGCGCAATTCGTATTGCACGTGTCTTACCGGAAACCAGAGCAGCAAACCAATGATGCCCGGAGTTGCCATGCTTTCCAGGAATGCCGAACTGGTATTTTCATGGAGTGCCAACGCAATCAGTAACGGCGGCAGTGAAATCAGCGATGAGGCTGCAATAATTGCGCCCATGATTCGCAGCATGGCTTGCATCCGCAGACTCACAGACTTGAGCCTCCGACCTGGAACAGCATATTGACCTTGGATAACTGTCGTTTGTCCATCACGAACAAGATAACGTGGTCCCCAGGCTCGATAACCAAGTCATGATGTGCGATGAGCAGTGTCTCGCCGCGCACGATCCCGCCGATCGTCGTGTTCTCGGGCAACTCCAACTCTTCCAGCGAGCGGCCAATTACGCGAGATGTCCTGCGGTCGCCGCGTACGATAACTTCGATCGCCTCAGCAGCGCCGCGGCGCAATGGGTACACGTAAGCCGGCGCACCTTCACGGATATGCGAAAGTAACGCACCGAGAGTGACCTGTTGCGGGCTGACAGCAATGTCGATACTGCCGCCTTCGACCAGCTCCGCGTACGATGGGCGATTGATCAATGCAACGACGCGTGGACACCCTAAACGCTTTGCCAGCATGGCCGAAAGAATATTCGCTTCGTCGTCATTAGTCAGTGCGCAATAGATATCGGTCTGATCAATGTTTTCTTCCCGTAGTAAATCCTCGTCCGCACAATCACCGACAAGTACGATGGAGTTCAATAAATCTTCGGCGATATTTCTGGCACGATCACGCGAACGTTCCAGTACTTTGACCGAATATTTTTTCTCGATCATGCGGGCGAGGTTGCGGCCGATATTGCCGCCGCCGGCAATGAAAATTCGCTTGGTCGGACGCGAGTCGAGTTTGCGCAACTCGCTCATCACCAGAGAAATATTTTTCTGGTCAGCCAGAAAAAATACTTCATCGTCGGCTTCGATAACCGTATGTCCTTGTGGGCGAATGGGTTTGCCGTTGCGGAAAATGGCCGCGACGCGGGCATCGACATTGCTCGGCAAATGTTGCCGCAACTCACGAATTTCGTGGCCTACCAACGCACCTTCCGATACTGCACGCACAGCCACCAATTGGGCGCGGCCGTCGGCAAAATCGAGAACTTGGAGCGCTCCCGGATATTCGATGAGGCGCTTGATGTGCTTGCATACTAGTTGTTCGGGACTGATCGCCGTATTCACCACGGCATTGACTCCACCCTCAGTGGCCAGCGACAGATATTCCGCTTCGCGCAAGCGCGCAACACGTGTGCGTGTCTTGAATTGTTTTGCCGCTACCTGGCAGGCAACAAGATTGACTTCGTCGCTGGAGGTGACGGCGACCAGTAATTCGGCTTCATCGGCGCCGGCTTGCGACAGCACGCTGGGCAGCGATGCATGACCGATGACAGTTCGGATATCAAGTTTTTCCGAGAGTTCACGCAGGCGATGGATGTCGGTATCGACAACGGTAATATCGTTGTTTTCGGAAGCAAGCGCCGCCGCCACCGAAGTGCCGACCTGTCCTGCGCCAAGAATAAGAATTTTCATGTGGCTCCCGCCGGCTTATTGTTCATTTGAATGCAACGAGATTCACAGGCCTGAGTAAATTTCCGCTTTCCCGGCGCTTTGTACAAGCGTGCTGATTCCATAGTCAGTCCAGGTGGATCTATTGAGTTTTGTTTGCTGGCGAATCTTCTTGTTGGCTGCAATTTTTTCCGGCCGGGCGTAGTCGCGTGAATGATCCAGATGCAGACATATCGCACGGTAACGGATTCGAAGCCCTTTTATACCAGCATTTTCTAGACGTTCTCCGAATTCCCGGTCTAGACCCCCATATTCCATACGCTGGTCGAAGCCATTAACGGCAACGATGTCTGCTTTCCAGCCTGATGCATTATGGCCATTCCAGCTGGCGTGGGCCGTGCTGAAACGATCGAGCAAATCGGCAGAGAAAGGCGAAGGGGATATTTTCAGATTGCGAATGCTTGGCCGCAAGCCTTCTATTTTTAACCAATTCAAATCAAAGCACTTTCCCTGTGCGATATCTTCATCGTTAATCTTTTGGCTGAGTGCGATCGGTAGCTTGTGGTAGCCGCCCGATAAAAAAAGACCCGGGGCTCTCAGCTTCAGATGTGTTTCAACGAAGTCCGCTCTCGGAATGCAATCGCCATCGGAGAAGATGACGTAATCGGAGTCGCTGGCCAAGATCGCCTTATTGAGGATCTCACATTTGCGAAATCCATTGTCTTCTTGCCACAGATGAATGATGGGATGTTTGAAAAGAGACCTAATTTCATCCACGCATTGTTTGGTGTCGCTGGTTGAGCCATCGTCGGCAAGGATTAATTCAAAATCTTTAAAATTCTGGTGTGCGTACCCGATCAAGGTTTTCATCAGCCAATCCGGCTTGTTATAGGTGCTAATGATGATGCTGGTCGTGATCATGGTTTGTGTGTCAATTCTTCGGTTTTAAAACGGCATTGTTCAACGCTGTTGACTCCGACCAGAAACCAGCCCCGACGATTGGCTGTTCCTAATGAAATAGTATCCGAGGCATTAAAATCGAGACACGCCATTTTGCTGCTTGCCTGCAAAAATAGCAGCCTTTTTTCGGGGGATTCTCTGAGCCAGGCCACTCCGAGCCGTAACTGCATGGCGGAAGGCTGCAAAAAACCGAAGTCCGTCGTCATGCCCTTTGCTTGCAGCAGGTTTTGTTCTTTCCAGTCAACCAGCCCGATAATCTTTTCCGGACCTGCCAGTTCACGCGCACGCAACATGATCGCTTTCGAAGAGCTTGCGTCATCTAGCACGGGGTAGGCAACAAAACTGTAGCCGCTCCAGAGCAATACGAAGAAAAAAACACAGGCATGCAATGGTTTTTTCTGTCTGAAAACCAAGGTGGCGATCAGGCTTGTCGCACCGACGATGATAAGCATCCACCATATTGGATCAAGTGATGCGACACCTCGTTCGGCAATAAATTTTTTCTCGAATCCGGGTTCGCCCAAAAGCGCCTGCATGCCAAACGCAAGAGCAGCGGCACCAATCAATGCCAGCACGAGAAACAATACGCGGCGGAAACTTTCGCGTTCAGACAGGGCTTGCATGAAAGGCGCGGCCGCAATTGCAAATGCGGGCAGTGCCGGCAATATATACATGTCACGCTTGCCGCTGCTCAGGCTGAAAAAGATGACAACCAGGACGCCCCAAGCGAGCGGCAAAATGACTTTGGCATCCATAGCACGTATTGCCTGGTACCAGGG
Source organism: Arenimonas sp. (assembly GCA_039930825.1). GTDB lineage: Bacteria > Pseudomonadota > Gammaproteobacteria > Xanthomonadales > Xanthomonadaceae > Arenimonas. The sequence continues at coordinate 11,214 of JBDTTC010000002.1, read as the reverse complement.
TTTCCAAAGCCAGAGAAGCGCCAGTGAAAACGGCATCCAGAATAGCAATATGATTTGTCCGAAATACCAAAAGGGTTCGTGATGCCCCCAAGGGTTGGCATAACGCTTGGCAGTTTGCCGGAACAAAATATTATCGAGATAGGCTTGTTGCTCGGCAGAGTTGCCGTGACTGACGGTCCAAAGTAGTGGACCCAGCCACATTGCAATCGCGATCAGGAAAAACAACAAACCGCCGGACCAGCGGATGGCGGATGAATTGTTTTGTATCGCCAAGCCATTCGCATTGCGTAGGCGCAGTGCGATATAGGGAATGAAAATCAGTAGCGGCAGAAAGCCAACGCCTTTGGTAATGATGCCGAGGCCGGAAAAAAAACAGCCGGCATAGAACCATCGCCAATGGGGCGCAAGCAAAAGATGGCGAATAAATCCGTATAGCGCGATCGTGGTAAACAGAACCAGGGCCGGATCAATTTGAGCGCGTTTGAACTGATAGACAAATTGCACGCTGAATAAAACCGCCGCTGCGGCCCAAAGCCCGGAACGTGGTTTCCACAGACGGCGCGCGGCATCGTAAGTAAAGTAGAGCACGGCCATGCCCGAGACCAGCGAAGGCAGTAAAAAACTCCAGCGCCAGCTGCCGATGATTTGATAACAGGCAGCGAGTATCCAGAAAAAAACCGGTGGTTTATCGGGATAAAGCTGGATGCCGCGGTGTGGAAACAGATAGTTACCACTTTCGACCATTTGTTTCGCGACCAATACGAAGCGCGGTTCGTCCGAAGGCCACGGCTCGCGCATGCCGTAACCGGCAGCAAGCACGAAAAATGCCAGTATGAAGAACCAGAACAATTGCCTGCGTTCGTCGGCATTTAATTTTGGCAGGGTGTTCATGCCGGAGTCTCGCCGCGCTTTTGAATCAGCGCATAGAAAAAGCCGTCCATATTGTCTTCGCCGGGAAACCTTTGTCTCCCCAATCCACTCGCATGCCCAAATTTTTCGTCAAGCGGCATCACGCTCGCGTCTTTAAAATCCGACAAGAGCCCGTTAATTTGGAATTCGTTTTCAGCCTTCAATACCGAGCATGTGCAGTACAACAAGCGGCCGCCAGGTTTCAGCAGTGGCCAGAGTGCTCGCAGGATGCGTGATTGAATATCGACCAGTCTTGGAATGTCGTCGGCTTTTCGATGCCACTTGATATCTGGCTGGCGACGAATAATACCGGTCGCCGAGCATGGTGCATCGAGCAAGATGGCATCGAATTGTTCGCCGTCCCACCAACTTGATGGATCGGAGGCATCGGCCATTCGCACCTGGATTTTCGGTGATGCCAAACCCAGCCGTTCCAAAGTTTCATTGATCGGTGCGAGCCGCGCGGCGGCGATATCGAGAGCCAAAATCCGGCCATCACCCACCAGTTCTGCGAGATGTGCGGTTTTTCCGCCAGGGGCGGCACAGGCATCAAGAACGTACTCGCCGTGTTTGACTGCCAGCGCTTCAACCGCAAGTTGTGCCGCACCATCCTGCACAAGGAATTTCCCCGAACCCCAGCCTGGTAAAACACTCAGTGCCTGATGTTCGTGTACGCGAATGGATTTATGTGGGCTATCGGGAGCATCACATTCGATTTCAGCTTCGCGAAACGCCGTCAGCAATTCCGTACGCGAACTGCGTAACGAATTAACGCGCAACCAAAGTGGCGCTGCTTCGTTGTTGGCCCACAGGATATTATTGAAATTATTTGGCCATTCGTGTTGAAGTTGTTTGATCAGCCAGTCTGGGTGGCTGCTTTGGATTGCTTGGTTGCTTGAAGTCGGCAATGCCTCGCGTGTTGCACGACGCAAGATCGCATTGACCAGTTTCGCCTGTGTGTCTTGTTGTGCGAGTTGTTTTGCGGCATCTACACAGGCGGAAACCACGGCATGCGGAGGCATTTTCATGCCGTGCAATTGTGCAAGACCGGTGAGTAACAGACACTGTATTGCATAGTCCTTGCGGGCTAAAGGTTTGCTCATCCATTGCGACAAAACAAAATCGTAGTAGCGATGATGGCGAAGCGTGGTGAAGCAAATGGCTTCCAATAAAGCACGATCACGCGGGTCATGCAGTTCGGTGATGTTTTGTTGCAATACTGCCTTCAGCGAACGCTTGCCGGCCAGCACCTGGGCCACCATCCGGGATGCCATAACGCGAACTTCAACGCCTGCGTTCAAGCTCATGACATGGCTCGCAATACGGGATGTGCATTCAAATAGTCGGCAATTGAAATCATGCGGCCACCTTCTCGCTGTACTTGCAACAGGCGTAAAGCACCTTCACCGCAGGCGATGTCCAGAGCATGCTGGTTCGCCATCAGAATCGTACCGGGAATTTGTTTGTGTGTGAGCGGGATGGAAATGGCGTGATGAATGCGGAGCCGCTCGTTATTTACCTGAGCTTCGCACACAGGCCAAGGATTAAATGCGCGAATTTTGTTTGCCAGTGCCTGCGATGAAACACTCCAATCCAGCTTTGCTTCGTGCTTGTCTAGCTTATGCGCATAGGTGGCGCCAATCTCGGGTTGAGGCTCCGCAATTGGTTTGATACCGGCACGCAATAATTTCAAGCCGTCGGTCAATATTTCAGCGCCGAGTGATGACAGGCGATCATGCAGGCTGCCGCCGGTGTCAGCGTCTGAGATCGGAGCATTCAACGTCAAGAGAACCGGTCCGGTATCAAGCCCCTTTTCCATCTGCATCAAACAAACGCCACTTTGCAAATCACCCGCTTCAATTGCACGCTGAATTGGAGCCGCGCCGCGCCAACGCGGAAGCAATGAGGCATGTACATTCCAGCAGCCATGTTTCGGTATATCGAGTACAGATTGCGGCAGCAACAAACCATAAGCTACAACGATCATGATGTCGGCATTAAGTTCGCGCAAAATATTTTTGCTGTCGATGGATTTGAAATTTTCCGGTTGTTCGATGCGCCAATTATTGGCGAGCGCTTCAACCTTGACCGGCGATGGCGTTAATTGACGACCGCGACCCGCAGGGCGGTCCGGCTGTGTATAGACCGCGACAATGTCACCGCAACGGGCAGCTGCACGCAAGCATGGCAGCGCAAATGCAGGCGTGCCCGCAAACACAATACGCAGAGTCATCAGCCTACGTCTTCGTCTGCTAATTTACGTTGCTTGGCTAATTTCTTTTTAACCAGCTCGCGTTTAAGCGGCGACAAATAATCGACAAAAACTTTTCCTGCGAGGTGGTCCATTTCATGCTGGATACAAACCGCCAATAAACCATCGGCACTCAACTCAAAACTTTTTCCATCACGATCAAGCGCCTTGACGATGATTTTGTCGGCGCGTTTTACATCTGCATAAATGCCCGGAACCGATAAACAGCCTTCCTGATAGATCTGGCTGCCTTCGGAGGACAGGATTTCCGGGTTGATAAACACCAATGGCCGGGATTTGTCTTCGCTTACGTCCAAAACCAGTAGTTGCTGGTGTACATTTACTTGGGTGGCGGCCAGACCAATACCGGGAGCCTCATACATAGTTTCGAACATGTCATCGATCAACTGTCGCAAAGCCCCGTCAACCTGCGCAATAGGCTTGGCGATGGTGCGCAATCGGGGGTCGGGGAATTCAATAATGGGTAATAGAGCCATGAGTTTTAGGGCCAAAATCAAGATTATGAGGGCAATCTGGGCATTATAAGCTGCTTGGGCTTGCTTTCCTTACCTAGTTTTGGGCTATAGTCTCAACCGTAACCCTTGGGGAATCAGGTGGATAGCCGTCATGCTTAAACGCTTACTTGCAGTCTTTACTGCCACATTTATCGCCCTTGCCGGTATCGCCTTTGCGGCGGAACTGCGCCAAGACCATCCCTCAACTTATGTCGTTCGCAAGGGTGATACCTTGTGGGACATTTCGGCCAGGTTCTTGCAAAAGCCTTGGTTGTGGCCAGAAATTTGGCAAGCTAACCCGCAGGTCAAGAATCCGCATCGCATTTATCCAGGCGATGTTCTTAGCTTGGTATATGTCGGCGGACGCCCTTATCTGTCGAGTTCGGGTCCGCAAATCAAAACAGGCGATGCCATTGGTGCAATATCGCTATCCCAAATTGAGCCTTTCCTGAAAGAAATGACTGTGGTCAGTGATGTTCAGTCGCTGCCTTATGTAGTCGGTCTCGAAGAAGATCGCTTACTGTCGGCCGCTGGCCAGGTTGTTTATGTCCGTGGTTTGAACGGTGCCCAAGCGGGCCAGGTTGTGCAGATTGCGCGCCCAATGCAGGATTACGTCCGCGGCAAGAACTTTGATTACGCCACTGACCTTAATTATCGTGGTGAACGCTTGCATCAAAACTGGGGTACCCATTGGGCTGCCGGCGGAGCGAGTCGCGATGCACCGAAAGGCAAGCGCGGTTTGCTTGGTATCGAGTTAAACAAGCAGGCGCTCGGTGAAATCACTCAGATCCAGGGTGAAATCGCGGTTGTCGTGCTGCGGGGTGAAGGTCGCGAAGTGCGCGTAGGCGATCGTGTATTACCGGCCGAAGCGGCTCCGTACGATGCTAGTTTCATGCCGCATGCCGCGACCAGCTCACCTGAGCGGGCCCGTGTTCTTGCAGTGACCGATGCCATTCGGGTAGCGGGACCTCAAAGCGTTATTGCTTTGTCGGTCGGCTCAAGCGACGGTATCAATAACGGCACGACATTCTCGCTTTGGCATGACGGTGAAACACGCGCCGATGATGTGAAGCACAAGTTTCCACTCAGTGCGAAGCACGATAGCCTTGCAATGCCGGATGACTTCCTTGGCCATGCGATGGTATTCCGTACTTTTGACAAAGTTAGCTATGCATTGGTGATGGACGGAATTCGTCCGGTGCGTGCAGGCGATTTACTTAAAAGTCCTGACGCAACACAGTAATAAAATCCTACATCGCGGCGCCTTCGGGCGCCGCAAACTTATGCGGCAATGAAAAATCATTTTGATGAAGCCGCTTCCCTACTAATCCTGATTCGCTACGCTGACAATTCAGCGGCAGTGCGCTTGCTATACGAAAAATTCGCTAACGCCGAAGCTATACTTTCCGCAGGTAAACACGCATGGCGCTCTGCAGGCATATCAGAGAAAGCCTGCGCGCATATGCTGCTTCCCGATCTGGCTCGTCTTGAAGCAGATCTCGAGTGGTGTGATTACGATGAGCACCATATCGTGCCCTGGCATCATGCTGATTATCCGTCCTTGCTGAGACAGACAGAAAATCCGCCGTCGGCGCTATTTGTAATCGGAAATATCGATCTGCTTTGGCATCCGCAAATTGCGGTCGTCGGCTCGCGTCATCCGGGGGCCGGCGGCAAGGAGAACGCCCGAGTTTTTGCAAGAAGCTTTGCGCAGGAAGGCTGGTGCGTTACCAGTGGTTTGGCGGAAGGTATTGATACCAGCGCTCATCATGGTGCATTGGAAGCCGGCAACGGGCTGCAAGGCAACACGATTGCAGTGGTCGCCACCGGGCTTGATATGGTTTATCCAGAAAAAAATCGTGTCTTGATGCAGGCCATCTCGAAAGCTGGCGCTGTGGTCAGCGAACACCCGCCAGGAACGCCACCGCTGAGACAGCATTTTCCGAGCCGCAATCGCATCATTGCTGGTTTGAGTCTCGGCTGTTTGGTGGTTGAGGCGGCCGAACGTTCGGGCGCCTTGATAACGGCGCGCCTCGCTGCGGAGATGGGAAGAGAGGTATTTGCAATTCCCGGTTCCATTCATAACCCGATGGCACGTGGCTGCCATAAACTAATCCGTCAGGGCGCGGTTCTGATCGAAAAGCCCGAACAGCTTGTAGATGCGCTGCAATCTGTTGCCGTTGATCTGGCGCAAGCCCTTCGCTGCCGTTTAGGGCTTATCACACCCGACCTCAAGCTTCGTAATGACAATCCCGAGCAAACGCATGCCGGCCCCGTTTGGGACGCACTAGGGCATGACTGGGTCAATCTGGATCAACTAGCCGAACGAACGGGATTGACGACTCCAGAACTGTCGTCCATGCTTCTCACCATGGAGTTAGAAGGACATATCACAGTCTCAGACGGCCGATATACCCGAAATACTTAATTCATCCGTTGTGCCGCGGTTCGGCACAGGCGAAGGTAATGAAAGAAGAAACCATACTCGACGTACTGCTCTACTTGTTTGAAAACTATATCTACGACGACCCCGATGTCGTTCGTGATCGCGACTCCCTCCAAAAAAACCTTCATCAAGCGGGTTTCAGCCCTACCGAAATCAATAAAGCATTCGATTGGCTCGACGAATTGTCGCGTGATCGCCCGCTAAATCCTGCACAACGACAACATGCGCCGCTTCGCGTATTTGCGGAAGTGGAGCTACAACGGCTGGATACCGAAAGCCGTGGTTTTTTAATGTTTCTGGAACAACATGGCGTGCTCGATGCCGATCAACGTGAATTGGTGCTCGATCGTGTCATGGCATTGGATCAGGAAGAAATTGATTTGGATGATTTGAAGTGGGTGGTTCTGATGGTGCTGTTCAATCAACCAGGATCAGAAGCTGCATTTGCGTGGATGGAAAACCAGATGTTTGGGGATGATCCGGAACCCATCCATTAATGCATCTACGAATCAATAGACAGCCGCCGCTTTTCGGCGGTTTTTTGCTTAAAAAAATAGGAAAACAAGATGGCACAATGGTATTACGTCGACAAAAATAAACAGCGCATTGGTCCCATGGAGGCAAGTGTTTTAGTCGATGCTTTGCGCCATGGCCAACTCGATTTAAGCAGTCTGGTTTGGCATGAAGGCATGCCGGCCTGGCAACCGCTTTCCATGCACCTTGATGCATTGGGTGTTCCAGAATCCATGCGCATGCGCAAAGCCCCAAAAAGCAGCAATGCCAGCGTGTGGGTCATAGTTGCGGTCGTCTTAGGCTTGGGGGCGATCCCCGTTCTTGGGATTCTGGCTGCGATTGCATTACCGGCATATCAAGATTACACGGTACGGGCAAAAGTAAGCGAGGGCCTGAATCAAGCCGCAGTGGCAAAACTAGCGACATCGGAAACCCGGCTACAAACGGGGAAGTGGCCGAACAATGATCAAGAAGCAGGTTACAGCCAGCCAACTTCAAACGTAGTTTCGGAAATAACGATCCCATCGCCACAGGATATTCGTATTACTTTTTCCTCGAATGTCCCTGCGGTTTCCGGTACCACCCTGATGTTACGTGCTGAACTGGATGCTAATGGCGTTATACGTTGGGAATGCAATGCAGCGGGCTCGAACAAGCTGGGTGGCCCATCGGGTACGATTCTCCCGAAATATGTCCCGTCGAGCTGCCGCCCTTGATCACCAAAATGCTCAGGTAGTGACGTATTGCTAAGCTTAAGGATCGAAATTTCGGCGTGTAAGGTAAAATACAAGTTATTGTTTTAAATGAAGTTTGTCCTTTTTGGCCAAGGGTGGCTACAGCAATTGCTTGACAGCTCGACCCAAAGCAGTCACTTAATAAAAAAGGCTGGGCCCGCTTGAATGCGGGCTTTGCCGTCTGAAAACCCGAAAAGCCAAGCTTGAGGGTATTAGAAAATCAGTCATTAGTTGTATCTGGAGAAGTTCTCGTCATGGCCAAAAATCTGCTTATCGTTGAATCGCCTGCCAAGGCCAAGACGATTAACAAATACTTGGGCAAAGATTTTATTGTCTTGGCGTCCTATGGTCATGTTCGCGATCTGGTGCCGAAAGAAGGCGCAGTCGATCCCGACAAAAACTTTGCCATGCGTTATGAGTTAATCGAGAAAAACGAAAAGCACGTTGAAGCCATCGCCAAAGCCGCCAAGACCGCCGATACCATCATGCTGGCGACCGATCCGGATCGCGAAGGCGAAGCGATTAGTTGGCATATATCTGAAATATTAAAAGAACGTGGCTTGCTTAAAGGCAAGGAAATCAATCGCGTCGTCTTTACCGAAATTACTCCAAAAGCGGTTTCGGCTGCTGTCGCCAATCCACGCAAAGTATTGTCGGATCTGGTCGATGCACAACAAGCGCGCCGCGCGCTGGATTATCTGGTCGGGTTTAATTTATCGCCGGTGCTTTGGAAAAAAGTACAGCGTGGTTTGTCCGCAGGCCGCGTTCAATCACCTGCACTGCGTTTGATTGTTGATCGCGAAGAAGAAATTGAAGCCTTTAAGAATCAGGAATACTGGAGTGTTGAAGCTGAATGCGCACATCCGCAACAAGCCTTCACTGCACGCTTGGTAAAACTAGATGGCAAGAAATTCGAACAATTCACACTGACTAATTCAAAAGATGCACATTCTGCTCGCGAACGTTTGATAAAAGCGGCAGGCGATGTTTTGCATGTAACCGATGTTACGAGTAAAGAACGAAAGCGCCGTCCTTCAGCGCCGTTTATTACTTCCACCTTGCAACAGGAAGCAGCACGCAAATTGGGTTTCACCACCTCGCGCACGATGCGTGTGGCACAAAAATTATACGAAGGCTTTGCCGTTGGTGAAGAAGGTACTGTTGGCCTCATTTCCTACATGCGTACCGACTCGACCAATTTGTCGGACGACGCCGTCGCTGAAATTCGTGACGTGATTGCTCGCGATTTCGGTATTCAGGCTCTACCCGATAAACCCAATGTGTACAAAACCAAATCCAAAAATGCCCAGGAAGCCCACGAAGCGATCCGTCCAACATCGGCGTTGCGTCTGCCCTCGGCGATGGCGAAATTTCTCGGCGACGACGAACGTCGTCTCTACGAATTAATCTGGAAACGTACACTCGCTTCGCAAATGGTGCCCGCCACTATGAACACGGTCACCGTTGAATTGGCTGCCGGCACCGCGCACGGCTTTCGTGCCAGCGGCACTACCGTGATTGATCCCGGCTTCTTGGCAGTTTACGAGGAAGGCAAAGATCAGAAAACAACGGAAGACGATGATGAAGGCCGCAAGTTGCCGCTGATGGCGCTTGGGCAGCATATCCCGCTATCCTCGATTCATACCGATCAACATTTCACCGAGCCACCGCCGCGTTATTCCGAAGCGACCTTGGTGAAAACGCTGGAAGAATATGGCATTGGCCGTCCTTCAACGTACGCCAGCATCATTCAAACTTTGCTGTATCGCGAATACGTCATGCTTGATAACAAGCGCTTCCGTCCAAGCGATGTCGGCCGTGCGGTCAGTAAGTTTCTATCAGTACACTTCCTGCAATACGTCGATTATGAATTCACCGCTAAGCTAGAAGATGAGCTCGATGCGGTATCGCGTGGTGAAGAAGAATGGATTCCATTGATGGAACGCTTCTGGAAACCATTCAAGCAAATGATTCTGGAAAAAAGCGAAAGCGTTGATCGCGCCGAAGCTTCCGGAGCACGTGAACTTGGCCCGGATCCGGAGACTGGCAAGCCTGTTTCAGCACGCCTTGGCCGTTACGGACCTTACGTGCAAATCGGTACTGCCGATGATGAAGAAAAACCGAAGTTCGCATCGCTGCGCCCCGGCCAAAGCATGCACACCATCGAGCTTGAAGAAGCGCTGAAATTATTCGGCTTGCCTCGCAAGCTCGGTTTGGTCGATGAAAAAGAAGTCAGTGTCGGCGTTGGCCGTTTCGGCCCATTCGCAAAACACGGCGACACTTATGCATCACTCGGCAAAGAACAGGACCCTTACACCATTACTTTTGAAGACGCCTACGGCATGATCGTGGCGCGTCGCGAATTGATTGCGAACCGCACCATAAAAGTATTCGAAGGCACCGACATCCAAGTATTGAATGGCCGCTTCGGTCCTTACATTACCGATGGCGTGAAAAACGGAAAAATCCCGAAAGACCGCGAACCGGCATCACTGACGCAAGAAGAGTGTGTCGCATTGCTGGCCGAAGGCAAACCGGTTCGCAAGATGGGCGGACGCTTCGCGAAAAAAGCGACCAAGAAAGTTGCGAAGAAAGTAGCCAAGAAAGCGGTTGATAAGGAAGCCAAGCCAGTCGTCAAGAAAGCCGCCAAGAAGGCAGCGAAAAAAGCGGTCAAAAGAGCAACGAAGAAAGTAGCAAAAAAAGCGACCAAGAAAACTGCAACCAAAAAAACCACGAAAAAGACTGCGACAGAAGCGGCTGCATAAGTACGCAGGCTAGTTACTTCTTTTTGAGCAGGCCAGTGGATTTTGGGGCCATCCAGCATTGGTTTTCTAAGGGCATACGATCTGTATTTTCGGATCGATCTGAACGGCTATCATGTGCATCTTGTTACCTGAATGGATTCTACCGGCCATCCTTTGTTTTCTTGAAGCCGTGTCTTGAATCACAAAGATCTGCTTAATTTGCCCATTTTTTAGACGCCTCCACACAACAAAACGTCGATCCTGCGATACGATAGGCTTCTGTTCAAAAAAGTGGTTTTTCCAATGGCAACTTCACGTATTTCCGTACTGCTCGTCGCAGGCTTGCTGGCTTTTGCATTTTCCAATCAAGCGGCCGCCGTTAGCGTAAAGGGTGAGCCCGTCAAAGTCACCGCCAAGGTAACCGAATCGATTCAGTGGCGTTCCAGTGATTTTCCGACTGATGGTGTTATCACTCTTGGTTTCAAGGACTTGGCGCCTGAGCGCATTTTGAAATTACAGCAACAGAATGCTGATGACAGCCAGGTTAAACGCTTACAAATTGGTATTTCACGCAATGTCTCTAGTGAGGCATTACATGGTGCGATGCCAGCATTGAAGTGGCAGGTTCTAGCTTCTGGCGCCAAAGTAGCTCGTATTGAAATTACTTCCCCGGATGCATTTGGCTTGAGAGTGGGTGTACGAACAGCTGGTTTGGTTGAAGGCACAGAATTGCGTTTTTCCGGCTCCGATAATCCTAACGAAGTGATTGCGAAAGTAAATGGGACCGAAACCAAGCGACTAGCAGACAATAAAAATGTCTATTGGACGCCAGGGACCGATGGCCAAACGCAATATATCGAAATATATTTGCCAAAGGGTGTGCGAGCGACGCCGGTTCGTTTTGATGTGGTCTCGGTATCGCACTTATTGATAAATACAAAAGAGTCTTTCATTAATAACACCAAAGCCTCGGGTAGCTGCAATGTCGATGTAGTTTGTAGTATTGCTGCGTTGGGCGTTAATTTTGTCAATGCAAAAAACGCCGTAGCCCATATTCGGTTTATTGCACCTGCACCAACTCCTTCGGACCCCAATGCCACAG
>JBDTTC010000001.1:0-2008 GCA_039930825.1 Arenimonas sp. | reverse complement strand
CACAGCTTGGGGGGGGGGGTCAGCAAATTTGGATTTGTTGCGAACATTTGCTGTTTTATTTGTCGTAATTAGTCACTTGCCGATTTCGCATGTTTACTTTAAACACGACCACTATGTTATTCAAGCTATGGGGTTGCTCGGGGTCGGCATATTTTTTGTGCACACTTGCTTTGTTTTAATGATGTCATTAGAGCGGCTTGGCTCTACGGAAGGTACAGAGCAAAGAGGACTTAAGTTTTTAATTCGCAGGTTTTTTAGAATCTATCCTTTGAGCATTTTTACAGTTTTAATTGTAGCCGCCATTGGGTACATGAATTCTGGCTCAGCTCCTGATCTGCCGATGTTCATCAGTAATTTGTTACTTATTCAGAATATTACTGGCCATCATTCTAATCCTCCACCTCTGTGGAGTTTGCCATTTGAAGTGCAGATGTATTTGCTGCTTCCATTGATTTACTTAGGGTTAGAACGAAGTAAGACTTATGGGTTAAGGTTTCTTTTTTTACTGTTAATTGCCTCAATAATTCTAGTGCTGGTATTATGGTATCTGAAGCTAAATTATCATTTATTTAAATACATTCCGTGTTTTATTCCTGGCGTAATGGCCTTTACATTGAGAAAATCGCGCCATAGGCTCAGCCCAGTCTTATTTTTCACATCACTTGTTTTTGTGGCTTTAACCATTCCATATCTTGTAGCTCTGGGTTATAAAGAAAACCTATTGCTTTGGCCGATTTGTTTGACAATTGGCTTGACGTTGCCATTCATAAGTGAATTGCAATCGTTTGCGATTAGAGCGGCCAGTAAAACTATCGCTAAATATTCATATGGAATCTATTTAATTCATATGCCATGGATCGGCTTTTCGTTTGTATATCTGAAAAACATATCGCCAATTTTGCAATGGACAATCTTTCTGTCGGGAGTCGGATTGCTTTCTTTCATAGCTTACCGGTCGATTGAAGAACCATTCGTAAAGTTAGGAATTAGAATTTCCCATTACATTGGCCGTGCCAAGCCTGCAGATATAGTCTCACCAGAATTTTCAAGCAAATAGAAGAATACGCCTCATGAACATCCTGGTCACCGGCGGTGCAGGTTATATCGGTTCACATACCGTGTTGGCATTGCTGGGTCGCGGGCACGAGGTTCTTGTACTTGATAACTTCAGCAATAGCTCGCCAAAAGTTATTTCCAGGCTGGAAACTTTAGCCAACAAAAAAATTATGCTGTGCGAAGCCGATCTTCGCGATCGTGAAAAAGTTTTGGCGGCACTGACAAAGCACGGCATTGACGCGGTTATCCACTTCGCTGCGCTGAAAGCGGTTGGCGAGTCATGCCTTCAGCCTTTGCAGTATTTCGACAACAATATTTCAGGCACGATTTCACTGTTGCAGGCCATGCGGCATGCAGGCTTGCAACATTTTGTTTTCAGTTCTTCCGCTACCGTGTATGGCGATGCCGCTCAGAATCCGATTGTCGAAGATGCTCCGCGATACCCCACCAATCCTTACGGCCGCAGCAAACTAATTATTGAAGACATGTTGCAGGATATTTGTACTGCACATCCGGATTTCAGAGTTGCGATACTGCGTTACTTTAATCCGGTGGGTGCGCACCCCAGTGGTTTAATCGGCGAAAATCCGCTGGGCACACCCAATAATTTAATGCCGTATTTATGCCAGGTGGCCGTCGGTAAACGCGAGAAGCTTTCCATTTTTGGAAATGACTACTTAACACCGGACGGCACCGGGCAACGCGATTATCTGCACGTGATGGATCTTGCGCGCGCGCATGTGGATGCGCTGGAATATCTGCAATCACAAGATAAAAACATCACGGTGAATCTTGGAACCGGCCATGCGCATAGTGTGCTGGAGTTATTACGTAGCTTCGAATTGGCAAATGGCCTTGAAATTCCATTCGAAGTAGTCGGACGCCGCGATGGCGATGTTGCGAAAATATGTGCTGACCCAGGGCTTGCTAAAAAGCTGCTGAATTGGGAAGC